>JBIIHR010000328.1:0-2564 GCA_044235655.1 Cyanobium sp.
GCAGTCGCTTCGCCACATCGCGCGCGATTTCCAGTGTTTCGGCAACGGTTCGCCCCTGAGCCACCAGGCCAGGGATCGCCTCACTCGTGGCCAGGTAGCAACCCTCAGGCAGCAACTCCACATTTCATCTGGGAGTGACGAGCCGGGGGCTGCCGGCCAGCCCAATGGTCTTCGTTAGGTTGGCCCCAAGTGGTGCTGCAAACCATGGCCAAGTGGCGGCTTTTTCTCACCGTGCTGCCCTTCACCCTGCTCTTTGCCCTGGCCAAGCTGGCCATGCATCGGCTGGGCTGGGAACCCTGGGCCTTTGATTCCCTCACCGGCGCCCTGTTCGGCGCCGCCACCTTCGTGATCGCCTTTGTGCTCAGCGGCACCCTGAGCGAATACAACGCCAGCGAGGAGATGGTGCTGCAGGTGGTGAATGCGGTGGAAACCATCGCCGATCTCAATAGCCTCAGCGCCGCCAGCCAGGCCTCCTACGACGGCGCCCCCCTCCAGCGACGGCTGGCCGACCTGCTGGGCGCCGTCGAGAGCTGGCTCCGCAACAGCCTCAGCCTGGAGCAACTCACCCAACAGCTCGATGGGCTCAACCTGGCCTTTGCGGCCCTCATTGCCAGCGGGGAAGGCTCCGCCGCCAACGACAGCCAGGCCGAACTGGCCCGCCTGCGCCTGCTCATCAGCCGCATGGACGTGAACCGCAGCACCAGCTTTCTCGGGCCCGCCTACGCCATGCTGGAAATCTTTCTGGTGGCGGCCGTGATCGCCCTCCTGCTGATCCGGGCCGATCTCTTTGATGAGGTGCTGGTGGTGTCGTGCTTCCTCTTCACCTCCTTCACCTATCTGCTGCTGCTGATCCGCGATCTCGACAACCCCTTCCAGTACGACGGCAGCTCCTGCATCGATGCCGATCTCTCCCCCCTCACCACCGCTCGCGCCCGCCTCCAGGGGCCTGTGCCCACCCCCTGATCCCCACCCATGGCCTCCCCTTCCGCCCGTGCCGACCTCCTCACCCTCCTGCGCGACGGGGGAGATCGGCAGCGGATCCCCGGGCTGATCACCCAGCTGGAGCAGGAGCAACCGGCCGACCTGCGCCGCGACACCCCCCTGCTGGAAGGGGTGTGGGACCTGCGCTGGAGCAGCAGTTCCCTGCCCTACCTGGCCACCGCCCCCTGGCTCAGCAACCTGCAGGTGCTCTCCCCCTCCCGGGGGCAGGGCATGAATCTGCTGCGCCTGGCGGGCCCCCTGGGGGAACTGGCGGGCATCGCCGTGCGGGCCGCCATCGCCATCGAGCCCCCGCAGACGCCCGACCAGCCCAGCCAGCGGGTGAGCGTGCGCTTTCAGGAGGGCGGCTGGCTCGGGCCCACCCTCGGCGGCCAGCGGCTGCAGCTGATCCGCCAGGTGAAGCAGAGCTTCCCGGCCTGGCTGGACATCACGGTGGTGGATCAGGAGCTGCGGGTGTGCCGCGGCAACGCCGGCACCCTCTTTGCCCTGCTGCGCCGCCCCGATCTCAGCGCGGAGGAGATGCTGGGCTGAAGCCTTTCCATCCGCCGCGGCCGGGCAGCCGCGGCCGGGCAAACGCTTCAACCTGTGGCGAGGCGGTGCCACCCCGGCGCCCCGTGGCCATCCTGCCAGCAGTGCGCCTTCCGCCCATGGGCCGTTCCTTTCCACCGGTTGCCGCCGCCCGGCAGCTCAGCCGCTGGCTGGCCCTTGGGCTCGGAGTGCTGGCAGCCCTCACACCCCCCATGGCCCTGGCCGCCGAGCCCCAGGTGGTGGTGCACAACGGGCCCTGCAATGCCTCCACAGCCCTTCCCGTGGGCTCGGGGCTGTTCGTGGTGGCCGATGACGAGGAGCAACCCCCCGTCACCCTGCGCCTCTACCGCAGTGGACAGGGGGGGCCGGCCCTGGGAGAGGGCACGATTCCGGCCCCGGCCGTGGCGCCGGTGGAAGACGGCCACCCCGAGCTGGATCTGGAGGGTTCGGCCCGGATCGGGCCCCTGGCCTACTGGATCGGCTCCCATGGCGCCGCCGAAGGCAAGGGCGGCAAGGGGAAGGATGGCAAGAGCGGGGACCCCCGCCCCAACCACCGCCGCCTCTTTGCCACCAGCCTGGGCGTGCGGGCCGACGGCAAGACCCTCGCTCTCACGGTGGAGCCGGTGGGGCAGGCCTACACCACCCTGATCGACGACCTGGTGGCCGATCCCCGCTATGCCCGCCTGGGCCTGGCCGCTGCCGCCCAGACGCCGGCCAAGGCCAAGGGCGGCCTGAACATCGAAGGGCTGGCCGCCACCCCCAAGGGCGCCCTGCTGATCGGCTTCCGCAATCCCCTCCCGGAGGGCAAAGCGCTGCTGGCCACCCTCTCCAATCCCAACGGCGTGCTGGGAGGGGAGAAGGCCCTGTTTGCCGATCCGGTGCTGCTGGATCTGGGGGGCCTGGGCATCCGCAGCCTGGAGCGGTTGAACACCAACCTGCTGATCCTGGCCGGCCCCGCCGAGGGCTCCAAGGACAAAACGCCCCCATCTGCCCTCTACCGCTGGAGCGGCCAGTTCGGGGAGGCCCCGGTGCGGTTG
>JBIIHR010000329.1:0-2554 GCA_044235655.1 Cyanobium sp.
GGCCGTGAGTTCGGCCGCCCGCACGATCTGACCCAGCACCTCCTGATCCACCAACCAGTGCTGGCCAAAGCGATGGCGAACCCGATGGGCACCGAAGGCGGGGGGAGAAGCCATGGGATCGGGACCACTTCTCTCACGATTGCAGCTCGGCCGATCCCTGCGGAACCCGCTAGTCATAGGGATGGCTGCCGCACACCCCCCATGACCCGTCCCAGGCTCCATCTCCTCAGCCTGCCCCTCTCCCTCTCAGCGCTGGTGCTGATCGCTTCCCCTGCCCATGCCGAAAGTCGGACGGCCGAATCGATCTGGAGCCAGAGCGATGCCCAGCAACGGGCCGTCGATCAGATCCCGGAGAGGGATCGGGCGGGCATCACCAACACCCGCTGTCAGGAGGTGGGGGTGGGGCGGATGGGCAGCCTGCCCCGGTTCCGCTGCACGGTTTGGTTCACTCCGCTGCCAGCAGCCCCGGCGGCACCAGCGGCCCCTGGATCCCCATCGGCCCCCTGAGCGGGCCTGCAGCCGGATCCACCTCAGAACAAGTGCACCCAGCGCACCGGGGACCGACGGGGGGGGAGGGGCACAAGGGCGGCGACGAACTCCATCGGCTGATGGGCCAGATGGGAATGCTCGGCCTGCCAGCACGACCAGGCCCGCTCCAGGCGCTTCCGCTTGCCTCCGTGCAGGGCCCCAATGCCGCCGCCATCCCGATGCAACGGCCCCCTGCCCTTCACCTCCACCAGCAACAACCGATCCGGCTTGCACACCACCAGATCAAGCTCACCCCAGCGGCAGGTCCAATTTCGGGAGACCAGCCTCCAGCCCCGCTCCTGCAACAACCGCAGGGCCCTCTGTTCCGCCCAGCGGCCCTCAAGCTGGCGGGTCGTCAACGGCATGGTGAGACAATGATAGAGGCCACCCAAGGGTTCCCAATCCCTTCCAAAGCTCCATCCATCACCGACCAGCAGAGGAGCGGGATTCCGAACTGACCGAACCCATCGAGCGGGTAGTCAGATTCCAAAAAAACAGTTAAGGTCTGAAGGAAATCTTCACAATCCAAGCAGAGCGGATGTACACCCTTTCCCAGGCCACCCAGATCTTTCCGGACACACTGAGTGCTGATGCGGTGCCCGCCATCACCGCTCGTTTCCGTCTCCTCAACGCGGAAGACCAACTCGCCCTGATCTGGTTCGCCTACCTGGAAATGGGCCAAACCATCACCATCGCCGCTCCCGGTGCGGCCCGGATGCAATTCGCCGAGCCCGTGCTGAACGAAATCAAGGCGATGTCCTTCGCCCAGCAAAGCCAGGCGATGTGCGATCTGGCCAACAGATCCGACACCACCATCGGTCGCACCTACGCCAACTGGTCCGTCAACATCAAGCTGGGCTTCTGGTATCAGCTCGGCCAATGGATGGCCGCCGGACTCGTCGCCCCCATTCCCAAGGGCTATCAGCTGTCGGCAAACGCCGCTGCGGTGCTCAGTTCCGTGAAAGGGGTGGAGCAGGGTCAGCAGATCACCCTGCTGCGCAATTTCGTCGAAGACATGGGTTTCGATCCCGCCAAGGGAGAAGGCCAGCGGGTGATGGAGCCCATCGCTGCCCCCACCCCTGAGGAAAGCCGCCAGAAGGTGTTCATCGAGGGAATCATCAATCCCACGATCAACGCCTACATGGATCTGCTCAATGCCAACGACTTTGACGCCCTGATCGAGCTTTTCCTGCCCGATGGTGCTCTCCAGCCCCCCTTCCAGAAGCCGATCGTGGGCCGCGACGCCATCCTTCGCTTCTTCAAGGAGGATTGCCAGAACCTGAAGCTCCTTCCCGAGCGGGGCTATTCCGAGCCCGCCGAAGGTGGATTCAACCAGGTGAAGGTGACGGGCAAGGTCCAAACCCCCTGGTTTGGAGCTGGCGTTGGCATGAACGTGGCCTGGCGCTTCCTGCTCAGCCCCGAAGGCAAGATCTACTTCGTGGCCATCGATCTGCTGGCCTCTGCCGCTGAACTGCTGAAATTTGCCCGTTGACGACGACCACCCGGCGTGGCCTGCTGCTGGCTGCTGGGATCGTTCTGAGCTGGCTGGGGAGCCTGGTGCTCCTGCTCCCCACCACCGTGGCCAATCTGCCCCTTGGCTTGATCGCTTTGTCCGTTCTGGTGCGCACCCTGCTCCAGACCGGACTTTTTATCGTGGCCCACGACGCCATGCATGGCACCCTCTGGCCGGAGCGGCCAGGAGCCAACCAGGCCATCGGCCAAAGCCTGCTCGTTTTCTACGCCTCCCTTCCCTACCACCACTGCCTGGCCAACCATCGCAGACACCATCTGCATGCGGGCCATGCCCAGGATCCCGACCATCATCGTGACGGCCAGGCAGGACTGGTGCCCTGGTTCTGCACCTTCATGGCGGCCTACCTCTCCCCCGGTCAGATCACCGGTCTGGCGTTGCTGTGGCTCACCATCGGGGCTGTAGCCGCACGGACCTCAGCCAGTCCCTTCGCCAATGTGGCGCTCTACTGCATCCTCCCCACCCTCCTGAGTTCCCTTCAACTGTTTTTCGTGG
>JBIIHR010000331.1:0-2552 GCA_044235655.1 Cyanobium sp.
AGGAATCCGCCGAAGGCGGAATACACGTCCTGTTCTCCGAGGGTGCCGTTCCAGGTGCGGAAGCGATAGGCGCCGAAGAGGCGGAGTTTGGTGCTGCCCAGCCAGGGGAGCGGGAGGTTTCGCGTCAGTTCCCCCAGGCTGCGGGTGCCATTGGCGATGTTGTCGGGATTGAACGTGCTGACATCCAGCCTGGCCAGGGCATCGAAGCCGAGGAAGGGGGTGTCGATGCGGGCTTCTAGCCCGAAAGCATCGGCAGCCGTGGCGGGTTGCTCCACGGCTTTGGCCCCGGCAGATTGCCAGGGATAGGGGTAGCTGTTGGTGGTGCCATCCAGGGCTCGCTCCACCAGTAACTGGGGCTGGAGCGTGAGCGCGCCACGCTCGCCGATACGCATCCGGGCGTTGTACCCCAGGAAGAACCCATCGCGGTCCTCCCGATCCACGCCGAATACCCAGGGGTTTTCAACCTCTTCTTCCTTTTTGGCGATCACCGTGCGGCGACGGGCTGGGATGCGGAGCCTGTCTTCCAGCACCACCTCATTCCGCTTCGCCTGGATCACCGTGTCGCCATTGGCCTGCAGGGTGCCTACGACATCTTCGGAATCCATCCACGATTGGGCGGGAGTGAACGGATCGTTGCTGAAGGCCACCCGCTCGCCAGAGAAGGTGGCAGGGGTGAGGGTGAGCCTGCTGGCCTGGATGCGCCATCGGCTGATGGTCCCCTCCAGGAGCTTCTGGTTTTTCTTTTCGGTGGCCAGCTGCAGCTGGGTGGGACGCACTTGGCCGTAGTTCAGTTCTTTGTCGGTGCTGATCAGCTGTTCCCCATCGTTGTTGGTGAGCTGCTTGGGAAGGCCAAAGCGTCGCTCCGCGGTGAGGGTTTGCTGGAAGCTCACATCCCGCACCCGCTGGCTCAACTTGGCGATGGCTGCCTGGCGCGCCTGTTCGGCCTGCCGGGCGCGGCTCCACACCGAGCCCTCCGCTCGCCCTGTGCGTTGGGGCTGGCTGGGTTCCGATCCCGCCCCCCCCACTGGTGGGGCCAGGGGAGGCCCGGGGCGCTGTTCCGGTCCCATCGCCACCGACTCCAATCGGCTGGCTAGACCGTCAAGGGGGTAGCGCTCCGGAGGCAGCGCTCCAGCACAGCCTGCCGCAGGGGGCATGAGGGGCGGGGGGCGTCGTTCGGGGGCGGTGCCGAAGCGGTGCCTAACCCCCAGCAGGTAGGCATTGCTTCCCTCCCGGACGCCGCTGTAGGTGCCATAGGCACCGGAACGGTGATGAATGCGTCCAACGACCGACCATTCCGGCGTGACCAGGCCCTCCACCTCGAAGGCCAGGTAGTTGAGAAAGGTTGCGTAGTTCTCCCGTTCTGTTTTCTCCCAGTTGCTCGGTTCGCTGAGCAGGCTCACCCCCTCTTCGAAATACAGATTGAGCCAGGGCCTTAACCACAGGCGCGCCCCGAAGCCCAGGGTGCCTTCGACAAACGTCTGGGCCGGGCTTTCGGCGAAGGGCACCGCCTGGTTGTAGGGGCCACCTGGCTGTCGAGCAGCCCTGTGGCCAAACACATTGGCATCAATCTCAAAGGAGAGGGGCCCCGCATCGATCACTCGGCGCTGAATACCTACGCCCCCCACCACTTCCGGTCGATACTCGCCTTGAAAGGTGAACGTGCCGCCGAAATTGCCTGTATACATTTTCCCTCCCCAGCCCGTGATCGACCAGGGGTAGGGCTGCCATTCCGGCACGGGGGGGAGCGACGGCGTGCAGCTCAGGTCTTCGGGAGGGGGCAGGGGGGTGGAGGGAGGCATCTCCAGATTCAGATCTTGGGCACTGCCGTCCAGGTCGAGCACGCCATACACATCCTCCATCTCGCCAATGCCCTCAAGCAGGCCGTAGCGCAGCTGGCTGGCCTGGAAGAACTGCTGTCCCCTCTGGAAACGCACACTGCCGGTGGCAAACAGGGTGCGCGTGGCAGGATCCACCTCGATCCGATCGGCCTGCAGGCGCCCCCCAGCCAGCTTGGCGGTGACGTTACCCGTACTGACGTAGCGCTCCAGCTGGGCGTCGTACTCCTGCTGGTTGCTGATCAGTTCCAATTCCAGGGGCAGGGGAGCTGGCGGACCCGGATCGGGAAGCCTGGCCGGTCCGACGGGTGCTGCAGTTTGTGCTCCAGGAGGGGCCGTGTCGTTCCTGGGAGGGCCCTGGGCTTCAGGGGCGGGCAGCGGGGCAAGCTGCACAATGGTGGGAGAATATTGATCTTCCCTTTCGGCCAGAGTCTGGGGTGTGGGGTTGGGGAGGGGTGGCAAAAGGACCACCTCCGACAGCGTGATGGCCGGGCCCAGACTCCGCCCAGGACCAGAGGGATGGGGCAGGGATTCGGTGGCAAAAACAGGCGGGTGTTCGGCCCAGAACACGCCTCCAATGAGGCAGAAGGCTGCACCAGCAGGAAACTTCACGCGTGTCCTTGGAGGTGCCCCTGGAGACTGACAATGGGGCACCACCTGCAGCCCGCCCTCGAAAAGTGGTGCAGATCCTGCCACGAAGCACATCCTGTGGATCTG
>JBIIHR010000330.1:0-2552 GCA_044235655.1 Cyanobium sp.
GCCTCCGCCATCCGCACCACCTGGGCGATGGGGCCCACATCATGCACCCGCAGCACCGCTGCGCCGCGCTCTGCCGCCAGGGCGCAGACGGCCGCCGTGCCCCAGAGCCTGGCCCGCGGGCGGGGTTCATCGAGCACCGCACCGATGAAGCGCTTGCGGGAAGGGCCGATCAGGAGGGGAAATCCCGCGGAGGTCAGTTCGGGCAGACGACGCAGCAACTCGAGATTCTGGACGGTGGTTTTGGCAAAGCCCAGGCCCGGATCCCAGAGGATCTGCTCGGGGCGCACCCCGGCGGCTAGGGCCTGATCGGTGGCGGCCTGGAGATCGGCGCACACCTCCGCCACCACGTCGCCGTAGGTGGCCAACCCATCCATGGAGCCGCTATCGCCCCGGCTGTGCATCAGCACATAGGGGCAGCCGGATGCCGCGATCAACGCCAGCATCCCCGGATCCCGCAGGCTGCCCCGATGGGCATCAGCGGTGGTGTTGGCGCCGCGCACGTCGTTGATCCAATTGGCACCGGCCTCCAGAGCCACCTCCGCGACGGCGGCGTGGAAGGTGTCGATGGAGAGCAGGGCGGTGGGGTGGGCCGCACGGATGGCCCCAAGAGCCGGCAGCAGGCGCTCCAATTCCTTGGCTGGGCCCACCTCTTCGGCACCGGGCCTGGTGCTCTGGGCCCCCAGATCCAGCACCGCCGCTCCTTGGTGAAGCAGCCGGGTGGCCTGCGCCAGGGCCGCCTCCACCGTTCCCAGCCGGCCGCCGTCGCTGAACGAATCGGGGGTGAGGTTGAGCACGCCCATCACCATGGCGGAGCCACGGGGTTGCAGCGGGGAAGGCCACGGCGAGGCTGGTGCAGGCAAGGGAGCGTGGAAGGAGCGCGTGGGCCGATTGTCTCCTGCGGATTGGCTGGGGCCAGAGCCCGGCGAGGATCTCTCCAAACCTTCCGAGCTGGGGACCATGGAACTGGTGTGGATCCTTGGAGACCAGTTGCTGCCTGACCATCCCCTGCTGCCGCAGCCTGAGGAGGGCCGATCGGTGGTGATGATCGAATCGGTGCCTCGGGCAAAGCGGCTGCGTTATCACCAGCAGAAGCTCACCCTGCTCTTCGCCGCCATGCGCCATCACAGGGCGGCACTGGAGCGCTCCGGCCACAGGGTGTTGTATCACCGGCTGGAGGCGCTTCTCCCCGGATCCACCGGACGGGAGGCCCCTGACAGCGCCGCCGTCTTGGCCGCCTGGATCGCTCTTCATGGGGTGCGGGCGATCCATCTGCTGGAACCCAACGATTTCCACACCCAGGCCGCTTTGCCCGCCCTGGCGAAAGAGCTGGGGGTGCCGATCCACACCCACCCCAGCCCCCAATTCCTACTGCCCAGGCAAAACTTTCTCACCTGGGCCCAGGGCCGACGCACCATGGTGATGGAGCAGCACTACCGGCGATTGCGCAAGCAGCTGGGGGTGTTGATGGCGTCCGATGGACAGCCGGTGGGTGGGGTGTGGAACACCGACGCCGACAACCGGCAGACCCGGGCCCAGTTCCGCAAGGCCCGGCCGGTGGTACCCAGGTTGCCCGAACCGGCACCCGATCCAGTGGTTCAGGAGGTGGCCGAGCAGGTGGCTCGCCTGTTCCCCGACCATCCTGGACGGGCTGCTGATCTTTGGCTCCCGGTGACCCGGGCCGGGGCGCTGGCCTGGTTGGACCGATTTGTGACGGAGCGGTTGGCGGGTTTTGGCCCCTGGGAAGACCTGATGGTGGATCAGGAGCCCGTGTTGTTTCACTCGGTGCTCTCTCCCCTGCTCAACATCGGCCTGCTCACGCCGATGGAGTGTGTGCGGGCGGCGGAGGCGGCCTTTGTGGCGGGCCGGGCGCCCTTGGCGTCCGTGGAGGGCTTCATCCGGCAGATCGTGGGTTGGCGGGAATTCATCCATGGCATGTACTGGCGCCACATGCCCGACTATGTGGCAGTCAATGCCCTCGAAGCCCATCGCCCCCTGCCCCGCTGGGCCTATACGGGGGACACGGAGATGCGCTGCATGGCCCGGGCCATTGGGGATGCCATCCGGTTGGGCTACAACCACCACATCCAGCGCCTGATGGTGCTCGGAAATTACTTCCTGCTGGGGGGCTATGCCCCAGGGGAGGTGTTGCGTTGGTATCTGGAGATGTACGTGGATGCCTACGACTGGGTGATGGTGCCAAACGTGCTGGGCATGGTGCTCTATGCCGATGGAGGTTGGTTTGCCACCAAGCCCTATTCCGCTGGCCCAACTTATCTCGATCGCATGGGCGACCACTGCGCCCACTGCCGTTACAACCCAAAGGTAAAAACTGGACCAGAAGCCTGTCCGTTTCAGGCCCTCTATTGGACCTTCCAGATCCGTCACGCGGAGCGCTTCCGCAGCCATCCGCGGATGGCAATGATGGTGCGCCAGGTGGATCGGATGGAGGACATGACCCGCCAGAATTACATCAAGGCAGCGGAGCAGTTTCTGGCCCTGCAGGGTTAAGTCTCAGAGATACACCTCCTCCTCTGGGTAACCCACCCGTTTGG
>JBIIHR010000027.1:0-8592 GCA_044235655.1 Cyanobium sp.
TCCGCGGGCAAATCCAGTCGCAAGCGGGTTTCGCCGTACAGCACTTCCCGGGGATGGGGCCAGAAGCTCACCACCGTTGGCACCGGGGGCCCATCGAGAAGCCCCTCTGCAGCAGCCGCCATGGCTCTCGCCTCGGTGATCACCCGGCGATGGCCGGCATGCAGGCCATCAAAGGTCCCGAGTGCCACGGCCATCGGTCGGCGCACCGGCGCGGGGGGAGACAGGGTGGTCACGGGAAGAGAAGCAGGGAGCGGCACATCCAGCGCCCTGAGGATGCAGATGCAGGCTTAGGGATGGGCCTTGCTCTCACTTCCTTGATCTTCCCATGGCAAGTTGGTGCACAGTTGCCTTACACCATGGCTGAAGCCCTCGACCTCTACCGGATTTCCGCTGCTCTTCGGCGCGTGGGCTGGGTGCGGTTTTGGAGTCAGCTGACCCTCGGCGTCGTGGTGGTGGGGGTGCTCTTCTTCAGCAAGATCGGTAGCCAGCTCGCCGCTAATTCCCAGCGGGCGCTGGGGCTAGGGCCAGGGCTCTCCTTCACCACTCTGTCCTTTCTGGTGTTGCTCTGGAGCCTTTGGCATGGCTGGCTCGTGGTGCGCTGCGGCCGCGCCCTGGACCGACCGGTTCGTCCCAGCAAAGGAGAAACGGCCCAGCTGCTCAAACGGGGGCTCCTCGGCGATCTTCTGGGCCTGACCTTCGCCACTGTCGGCTACCAGGCCCTGGCCGGGAGTCTCTTCGTTCAAGCCTCCTTGCAGGCTCCGGGATTTTTCGGCGCTCCCATCAATGGCGGAGGGTTGAACAGGGTGGTGGGCTTTCCCATCACGTCCATCGAGATGCTTGGCGTGCTGAGCAACACCCAGGTGCTCTTTGCCCATCTTCTCGGCCTGATGTTCTCCCTCTGGATGCTGCAGCGGATCCATCGCCGCAGTTAGGCCAAACGTTCCTGAGGACTCCCGCTCACCGGCATCCTCTCCAGATGGGGCAAGGAGGAGCTTGGGCCTCGCCAGAACAACTCCGGCTGCAGCGGCGACAAACTGGCCCCATTGGCCTGGATCCAGCCCACATCCGTGGGCCAGTCCTCTGGACCGGCCACCCTGGTCTCGAGGTCATTCACCACTTCCCCCGCCAACCAGTAGTAGCTGCGCCCCCTGGGATCCACGCGGCTATCGAACTGGTCCGCATAGCGCCGCACGGCAAGACGACACCAGCGCAGCGGACCGATCGCCTCCCAGGGAACGGGGGGAACATTGAGGTTGAGGAGCAGACCGTCAGGCCATCCCTTGGCCAGCATGCCCTCCGCCACCTCAAGGGCCAGACGGGCGGAAGGTTGGAACTGTCGCCAGCGAAAATCCGCAGTGCTCACCGCCATCGAGGGCAGCCCCTCAATGGTGCCCTCCATGGCCGCAGCCACCGTGCCCGAATACAGCACATCCGTTCCCAGGTTGGGGCCATGGTTGATGCCGGAAAGCACAAGATCGGGGGGCTCATCCATCAGGCGAAACAGGGCCAGCTTCACGCAATCGGCCGGGGTGCCACTGCAGGCCCAGGCGGTCACCCCTTCAGCAAAGAGCTCATCTGCCCTCTCGGCACGAATAGGCGTCTGGAGCGTGAGGCCATGGCCGGTGGCGGAGCGTTCCTGATCGGGACACACCACCGTGACCCGATGCCCCCGCAGCTGGGCTTCCGCCGCGAGGGACTGGATGCCCTCCGCAAAAACCCCATCGTCATTACTGATGAGAATGCGAAGAGGGATCAAGGGGGTTGGCGGGGTCATGGGGGTTGGCCATGGCAGTGGAGAAGGCAGGCCCAGAAAGCAGATTAGTCAGCTCCCTACAGTCGCCCTCAGCTATCCCCGTGCCCGTGGGCGCCATCATCAGCCTTGAGGAGCTCCGCCAACAACTCGACCAACTGGAGCAGGAGGCGGTTGGAGCCATCGAGGAGGCCAGCAGCCCAGGGGCGTTGGAGGAGTTGCGCATCAACCTTCTAGGCCGAAAGGGGCGGCTCTCGGCAGTGCTGGGAGCGATGGGCCAGCTCACCGCAGAGGAACGGCCCCTGGTGGGGGAACGGGCCAATCGCCTCAAGGACCAGGTGCAGCATCAGATGGCCGAGCGGCTTGCGCATCTGAGCTCCTCCGAACTGGAGGAACGGCTCCAGAGGGAACGCATTGACGTGACCATGCCCTGGTCCGGGACCCCACCCGGCCATCGCCATCCACTCATTCAGACCTGCGAGGAAATCGTTGATCTCTTTGCAGGTCTGGGCTATCGGGTTTCAGAAGGGCCGGAGATCGAAACCGATCACTACAACTTCACAGCGCTGAACATCCCGCCCCACCATCCCGCCAGGGACATGCAAGACACCTTCTACCTAGAGAAAGGGACTGGGAAGGATCAGCGATTGTTGAGAACCCACACCTCACCGGTTCAGATTCGCTATCTCGAGGCCAATCCCCCTCCAGTGCGGGTGGTGGCACCAGGGCGGGTGTTCCGAAGGGATTCCATGGATGCAACCCACTCCCCCGTGTTCCACCAGGTGGAAGTGCTGGCGATTGACGAGGGATTGGATTTCAGCCATCTCAGAGGAACGGTGACCACCTTCCTGCAAGCCTTTTTTGGGGATCTGCCGGTGCGATTTCGCGCCAGCTACTTTCCCTTCACTGAGCCTTCCGCGGAGGTGGACGTGCAGTGGCGCGGCCGCTGGCTGGAGGTCATGGGCTGCGGCATGGTCGATCCAGCCGTGTTGGAGGGATTAGGCATTGATCCGAAGCGATGGAGTGGCTTCGCTGCAGGGCTTGGAGTGGAGCGGTTCTGCATGGTGCGGCACGGCATTGACGACATCCGCAGGCTGTACACCAGTGATCTGCGTTTTCTCCAGCAGTTTTAAAGCGAGTTTCCGCGCAACTTCTCGGGATCAATGAAATGACCCATTGGATTCATACAAGAAAGACATGGAGACAACAGCACGACTGGTCAACCATGGTGACGCGAGCTCGGGAGCGGCGGAGAGTCTTTCAGGCAAGCATCATGCATGTTGACGACAGATTTCTTCTATGCCGTCCCCATGGCGGACTTAACGACATCCTGAGCCAGGTCCACAAAACACTGATCCACGCCCTCCAATACAAGAGAAAGCTAATCATCGACACACGTACCAATGGCTTTCATGATAACTTTTGCCAATACTTTGAGACCGCCAGAAGCTTTCCATCCATTCAACTACGATTCACCAGTGAAGACTTAAATCGCTTAAATCAACAATCCTGTTTCCCCAGCTCCCTACGGGCCAGGGTGGACGACTACACACTCAAGTATGTCGAGAGCCTTTCAAACTATGAGGTGGCGAGCTCTGGAGAGCGACCGCAAATCGGGATCACAGACAGACCTGAAAACCTTGTCATACACGACCAATGCGGAGGCGGCCGCGGCTGCCAAGCCCTACCTTATCTCAAATTCACGGCCCAAGTTTCCGACGAGATAACGACAAAAATTCTATCCCTTCCTCAAGGGTATGAAGCGATTCATATTCGTTACTCAGATGTTCCTTTCAACTATTCGCCCTTTCTACAAGTCCTTGGGGAAGCTTTGAAGGGCCGTTCCGTAGTGGTGTGTACAGACAGCTTCGAGGTCCTCAAGGCCTGCAAGGAACAATTAACCGACAGTGCGGTTTACAGCTTGGGGGATCCGCCCAAAACGTCTCAAAAGATCCATGACAACCCTGGTGTTACCAATCAAACCACCAATACCAATGCCTTGGTTGATCTCCTGACCCTCGCTCTGGCGAAAAAGATTTACTTCCCAAGTGGACAAGGTGTGTATCCATCTGGTTTCTCCATTTTGGCCGCTGATCTCTCCAACAGAGACGACCTCAAGCGTCAACTCCTCGGCCGAAAAAACTGGAGGTCGATTCAGACACGACTTCGTGGCGACGCCCTCTCCAGCTGAGCTGCTGGGGTGTCCGTGTCTCCCTAACATCCATGCATCTGCGGCAACACCCTGCCCCGCGTCGGACTCATCGTGAATGATGGCAAGGCGGTGGCGCTCTCCACGGCCGAAACCATCGAATCCCGGCTCAAAGCGGCCGGAGTGGATGTGGTGCGGGCGAGCAGTTCCGGCGGGGTTGTGGGATTTGCCAATCCTGATCAGCATCTTCGGGGACTGGGATACGCCGCCTGCGTGCCCAAGGGTTTTGACGAGAGCCTGGGCCTGGCCCTGGTGCTGGGGGGGGATGGCACCGTGCTCTCCGCCGCCCGCCAGACGGCTCCCATCGGGGTTCCCATCCTCACCATCAACACGGGCCACCTGGGTTTTCTGGCCGAGGCCTACCTCAAGGATCTGGACAGGGTCCTGGATCAGGTGGTGGCCCAGCAGTGGACGGTCGAAGAACGCACCATGCTGGTGGTGACTGTGATGCGAGGGGAACAGCGCCGCTGGGAATTGCTCTGTCTCAACGAGATGGCCCTTCATCGGGAGCCCCTCACCAGCATGTGCCATTTCGAGGTGGCCATCGGCCGCCATGCTCCGGTAGATATTGCCGCCGATGGGGTGATTCTCTCCACGCCCACCGGGTCCACGGCCTACTCACTCAGCGCCGGAGGTCCGGTGATCACCCCTGATTGTCCCGTCCTGCAGCTCACGCCCATCGCGGCCCATTCCCTGGCCTCCAGGGCGCTGGTGTTTTCTGATCGGGAGCCAGTCACCGTCTTTCCCGCCACCCCCGAGCGGCTGATGATGGTGGTGGATGGCAGTGCGGGCTGCTACGTGTGGCCGGAAGATCGGGTCCTCATCCGTCGCAGCGACCATCCGCTGGGCTTTGTGCGCCTGGCCGACCACGAATTTTTCCAGGTCCTCCGCAACAAACTGGGCTGGGGCCTCCCCCATGTGGCCAAACCTCGCCAAAATCCCGAAAATGGCTGATTCCATGCCCATGGTTCTGCTGGGCGGAACGGCGGCCATGGAACTGGCCCCGCGGCTGGAAGCCTCCGGGTACGCCACGCACTCCCTGATGCCCCTTGAGGAGCCCGACAGGAAGGAGCCCCCCCACCCCCCGGCTGCGATCATCCTCTCCAGCGGGCTGGAAGGACACATCCCCTCCCTTCGGCGCCGCTGGGGTTCCTTGCCCATCCTGCTTGGAAGTCCTCAGGACGACGTGGAGGGCCGATGCCAGGCCCTTGGCAGCGGAGCCGATGATCTCTGGCTCTCCTCCGCTGGGCCAAGCGACCTCCTGACGCGCCTCCGGCTCCACCTGCAGCTCCAACCATCAGCCAGCGAGGAGGATCAGCCCATCGTGGTGGGCGACCTGGAGGTGAATCCGTTGAACCACTCGGTCCAGCGAGCCGGCCATCCCATTTCCCTGACCTCCAGGGAATTTGAGCTGCTTCTTCTCCTGCTGCGGCGCAGTCCAAAGGTGGTGAGTCGGGACGTCATCCTCAAGAAAATCTGGCCCGAGGAACGGACCACCACCAGCAACGTGATCGAGGTCTATGTGCGCTACCTGCGCCGCAAACTGGAAATGGGGGGGGAGTCCAGGCTCATCCATACGGTGCGAGGCTTGGGCTACGCCCTCAGGGAAGAGCGATGAGGATCGGCCTGCCTCCAGGGAGTGTGGTGATGGGCCTCTCTACGGCCTGCCTGTTCATGGCGGCCTGCGGAGCAGATGGTGGCGAGAAAGGACCACCCCAGTACCTGCCGGTCGAAGCCCAATGGTGTCTGTCGGGGGAGCCACCCCGCTGCATCGACCTGGAAGTACCGACAACACCGCGCCAATTCAGCATGGGGCTGCAGCAGAGGCCGGCCTTGCCTCCCCTTCGAGGGATGTGGTTTGTCTTCAGCCCTCCTGAGGTGGCGAAATTCTGGATGCACCGGACCCTCGCCCCCCTCGACCTGCTCTTCATCGCCAACAACCGCATCCTGGCCATCGAGGCCAACGTGCCCATCTGTACCAACCTCCCCTGCCCCAGCTATGGACCCGACACACCAGTGGACGGGGTGGTGGAGCTCGGCGCGGGAGAAGCCGAAAGGCTCGGGCTCAGGGTGGGCAGCCCTGTGCAGATCCACTGGCTCGCCCAACCGACCAAGCCTTCAACACGAACACCGGATTAAGGGGGGCCAAGCGAGTGCCATCGGCCAGGGGGACCCCTCGCCAGGCCTGCACCTGACTGACGGCCACCTGCAGGCCCTCCGAGTCGAGCTCAGCCCGGAGCTCCGCCAGGGCCTCCACCGTGGCCAAGGGGATCACCACCTTTCCCTCCGGCTTCAACCGGGCCAGGACGGCACGGAGCACCTCCCTGCGGTCTCGACCGCCCCCGCCGATCAGCACCCGGTCGGGCGGCGGCAGATCGGCCAGAGCACCCGGGGCCTCCCCTTCCACCACGCCTGCCGGCTGCACAGCGATCCGCCTCGCGTTCCGGCGGATCAGATCGGCAGCGCCAGGCCGGCGCTCCACGGCCCAGAGCTGTAGGTGGGGACGCAACCGAAGGGCCTCCAGGCCCACTGAACCCACCCCCGCCCCGACATCCCACAACACCCCTGCTGGGGGAAGATCCAGGTCGGCCAGGAGCTGGATGCGCACCTCCCGCTTGGTCATCAGACCGGGGTGATCATCGATCTGAAGCCAAAGCCCATCCTCCAGGCCAAACAAAGGCAACCGCTCTGGATCGGGGGGGTCGGGGGACTCCGCCAGAAGCACCACCAGATGCAGAGGATCGAGATCCTCCGGCAGGGGGAGCTGGGCAGTGAAGCGACGCAGGCGCTCCTGGGGATGGCCCAGACGTTCACACACCCAGAAGGCGTAACAGGCCCCCAGGCCGGAGGCCAGCAGACCCTGGCGAACCCTTTCCGCCCCCCGCTGGCCCGGGTCGGTGAGGATGGCCAGTGCCGGTGGGCGGCTCTTCAAGGCCTCTGCCAGGGCCTCCGGATCCCTCCCGTGCACACTCACCCAGGCCGCGTCCTGCCAGGGACGGCCCAGGCGGGCAAAGGCCAGCTGCAGGGATGTGGGCGCGGGGTGGAACCTCAGGCCCTGGGCCGGAAGGGTGTTCACGAGCAGGCGCCCGATGCCGAACCACAGGGGATCGCCACTGGCCAGCAACACTCCCTGTCCGCCAGCATCCAGCGCCTCCTTCAGCCAGGGAAGCAGCACATCCGGCTGATCCGTGGCCACGATCGGAGGGGGGGAAGGGGCCTGGGCACACCAGGCCTGCAGACCAGCATGGAGCCGGCGGGGGGCGGCCACCCAATCCACCTCCAGCAGCCGATCTTTCCAGCTCTGGCTCAGGCCCTCAAGGCCGGAGGCATCGGTGCCCACCACATCCAGATGGCCCCTGCCCATGATGCCTATGACCTAATCCAGGAGGACGACCCTTCCACCATGGCTGATCGTCGCCAAAGGATTCATGAGCTGGTGGTGGCCCTGATGGCCCATCAGGGTGAGATGGAGTTGCTGAGGGGAGAGGGCGGCCCCATGGGTCCACCCCAAGGGGAAGGCCAAACCCACCCTGGGGAAGCGATGAAGCGCAGCCGACGGGTGATTCGCCACTACCAGGCCCTGGTGCAGTCGGCGGTCACCCTGGATGCACTGATCGACCAGGAGCTACTCGGGGGGCCGCTGGCCTCCTCCCTCACGGGGACAGGAGACAACCTCCCCCCGTGAAAGCCTTCAAGGGCATCACTCTTCAAACCGCCTCAGGCTGGGGGGACTCCATCAACTCCTGCGCCAACAGCCCCTGATCCAACTGGCCTCCCAGATGCTGAACGATGGCTTCGGCATCGCGCACGGCATTGCCCAGGCAGCAGGTTCCCCCCGGAGAGGGGGTGACATTGAAGACCAGGCCAGGAGCAGCAGGAATACTCACCTCGCCCAGCATCAACTTGCGCTGCTGTTTATCAATCAGTTGGGGACGCACTCCTCCATATCCCTTGGCAAAGGAGAGATCCTCAATCTGCAGGTCGGGCACGATCTTGCGCACATCAGCCGCGAAGAGGCGGCGCCGCAATCCGGGAACTTCATAGAGCAAATTTCGGAAGATGTAGGAACGAATATCGGAATCAAAAAAGAGCTCGCCTAAAACGGCCAGCACGTTGCCGTCTACGCGGAGCACCTCCAGGAATTCGGCAAAGGAAGCGGGTCGATAGCGTTCCAGGAGCGGAAGGAGAAGGGCAGTGGGCCCGAAGCGCGTTTGCCCGGCCACCCTCACGTCCGGATCACCATGGAGGGCAGCAAAGGGCAACTTGTCGTTCTGCATGGTGTAAACCTTCCCGCGCAGCACGGACGGGGCGAAGTAGAAACTGCCCGCTACAGGCAGACAGGAATACTGCAGGCCATAGCCCATGCGTTGGGCCAACAGCAGGCTGTGGGCCCCCGCATTCACCACCACATGGCGGGCCCTCAGGTGCCGTAGTCCGCTGAGGCGGCCAGGGGCTCCCTCACTCCCTGGCCATGGCTCGAGCTCCACCAGAAAGCCATCGCCATCGGGGGTCAGGCTCCGAAGCTCCGTTCCCAGATGGAGGTTCAGGGTGCGATGGGGCTGGCTGGCCAGCCGGGCCATGGCCTGCTCAACAAAGGATTCCGCCAGAGCTTCGTAATCCACCGCCGTGGCCT
>JBIIHR010000332.1:0-2536 GCA_044235655.1 Cyanobium sp.
CCGTCGAGTTCTGTGCCCACCAAGGTATGGCAACCCGGTGCAGCATCCAGGATGAGATCGATGGCCACCGATTGGTGGCGGTGCGGGGGTTGAACCGCCCCGCCTGGCACCACACCCACCATGGCCCAGAGGGTATGAGTCACGGTTCGGGTGGCAGGCATGGCCTCATGAGCCAGCAACACGCTCAGGCGGTTACTGCGCGCTGCGGTGGGATCGGCCATGAGGCGGTTCAATGCCCCATCGAGGTAATCCCTGCTGAAGAAGCACGGGGAGAAGCGAGCCGCCTCGGGACTCACACCTAGATAGCGCAGCAAGGGGGCATCGTTCACCCAATAGAGAAGGCTGGCCTCCTGGGCGGTCAACTCCGGGGCAAACCCATGGGGAAGAACAAACAGATCACCTTGGCCCCATTGCAGGGACTGGGCCAAAGGATCCGACTGGCCCGGAAAGGACAGCCCCCCTGACCCTTTCAACACGTAGAACAGCGAGCTGGTGGCCACCGCCAGGGGGCATAGAGGTTTCCCAGGTTGGAGGAGAACGTAGTGGGCGGCCAGGGCCGGGCTCGTGGCTGGCCCTTCACAGCCGAGAGCCCCGCTCAGGTCCAGAGGCTGGATGGAGGAGGATAGGCCAGGCTCCAGTTCTGGAGGGTGCCACTGTTCCAGGGGGATCGGATCCGTGAGTCCTGGTCGGATCGGGTTGGCAGCCTGGCGATAGTCGTAGATCCGTGCTGGCGATTCCCAGCTTTGGGGCACGGAGGGGGAAATGGTCACGGACCCTCAGCGGCATGGATGGACGTTAGGCAAGCAGGGATGGGCCTGACGAGCCTCAAGGACAGGCCGATGGACCAGCGGCCTCAGCCGCCAGCGACCGCTGGAACAATGCTCACCTCATCGCCTGGTTGAAGGCTGGTGGTTTCGTTCTCCAGAAAACGAATATCCTCGCTATTCACATAGAAATTCAAAAACCTTCGGATCTTTCCATTCTCATCACAAAGCCGGGTGCGAATGCCAGGGAACGCGGAGTCCATCGCATCAATCAAATCGGCCACACTCTTCGCTTCCAGGCTCACGCTGGCCTGATCAGCGGTGTATTTCTGCAGGGGAGTGGGAATGAGAACTTGAACAGCCATGGTGGGGTGAAAGTCAGCTGAGGGAGGAGGGGGTCCGATAGGACTGGGCCTGGTCCCAGGCCGTGCGGAAGCTGGCGAGTTGCGGTTCGATGGTGTAGGGCTCG
This sequence comes from Cyanobium sp., assembly GCA_044235655.1. Classification (GTDB taxonomy): domain Bacteria; phylum Cyanobacteriota; class Cyanobacteriia; order PCC-6307; family Cyanobiaceae; genus Cyanobium. Next base: position 1,234 of record JBIIHR010000332.1, read on the forward strand.
CCAATGGAGGAAGCGATGGCCTCTGTTGTTTTCAGTCCATTGCCCGTGATGTAGGCCACGGTGGTTTCTGCAGGATCAATACGGCCCTGCTCTACCAACTTTTTCAACACGGCAATGGTGGTTCCACCCGCCGTTTCCGTGAAAACACCCTCGGTTTCCGCCAGCAACTTGATCCCCTCAATGATCTCCTCATCGGTCACGGCAGCGATACTGCCACCGGTGCGATTGGCGATATCAATGGCATAGGGACCATCCGCCGGATTACCAATGGCAATGGATTTCGCGATGGTGTGCGGTTTGACGGGCTTGATGAAATCCCGTCCCTCCTGGAAGGCCTGGGCAATGGGCGAACATCCCTCCGCCTGGGCTCCGCTGAAGCGCACGGGCTTCTCATCCACAAGACCGACCTGTACGAATTCCTGAAACCCCTTATAGATTTTGGTGAAGAGGGAACCGGAGGCCAAGGGGGCAACGATGTGGTCGGGGAGCCGCCAACCCAGCTGTTCCACAACCTCATAGGCCAGGGTTTTAGACCCTTCAGAGTAGTAAGGACGAAGGTTGATATTGACAAATCCCCATCCGTAAGTGTTCGCCACTTCAGAGCAGAGGCGATTCACCTGGTCGTAATTCCCCTTCACCGCCATGAGAGTGGGGTTGTACACCAAGGTGCCAAGAATCTTGCCGGATTCCAGGTCAGAAGGGATGAACACACAACACTCCAAGCCGGCATGGGCGGCGATGGCAGCCGTGGAGTTGGCGAGATTGCCCGTGCTGGCGCAACTCACGGTGGTGAATCCAAGCTCCTTGGCGCGGCTGAGGGCGACGGAGACCACCCGGTCCTTGAAGGAGAGGGTGGGCATGTTCACCCCGTCATTCTTGATGTAGAGCGACCTCAAGCCCAGCATCCGGGCCAGTCGGTTGGCTTTCAGGAGGGGGGTAAAGCCAGTGCCCACATCAATAGGATCGGCCGACACGGGAAGGAAATCCCGGTAGCGCCAGATCGAGGCGGGCCCGGCCTCAATGGTGGCGCGACTGACACGGGAACGGATCACGTCGTAGTCGTAGACCACCTCAAGGGGGCCAAAACAGACGTCTTCGCACACGTGACGCGGTCCAGCGTCGTAAAGCTGGCCACATTCCTTGCAGCGCAGACCCGTAAAAGTGGGCCCACTGAGGGTGGCTGGGGTCAGGCTGACGGTCACATGGGAGTGCTGGTCTCAACCGACGCTAACAGCACCAACCCTTCCGTCCATTTAAATCCGACCTCGCACATCGGGTATTTTGTTTTAGAAGCTGCTGACTG
>JBIIHR010000333.1:0-2534 GCA_044235655.1 Cyanobium sp.
CCCTGGGCCTGCCCCTCTATCGCTACCTGGGCGGCCCGATGGCCAACCTGCTGCCCGTGCCGTTGATGAACGTGATCAATGGCGGCGCCCACGCCTCCAACAGCCTGGATTTCCAGGAATTCATGATCGTGCCCCATGGGGCCGGCAGCTTCCGCGAGGCCCTGCGCATGGGGGCCGAGGTGTTCCACACCCTCAAGGGGCTTCTCAAGGACCGGGGCCTGAGCACGGCCGTGGGCGATGAGGGGGGCTTCGCTCCCGATCTGGGCAACGATGAGGCCGGCGACATCCTGGTGCAGGCCATCGAAAAGGCCGGCTACCGCCCCGGCGACCAGATCTCCCTGGCCCTGGATGTGGCCAGCACGGAGTTTTTCAAGGATGGCCGCTACGCCTTCGGCGGGGGGAGCTACAGCAGCGCCGAGATGGTGGATCAGCTCGCCGCCCTGGTGAGCCGCTATCCGATCGTGTCGATTGAGGATGGGGTGGCCGAAGACGACTGGGACGGCTGGAGCCTGCTCACCCAGAAACTGGGCTCCACCGTGCAGCTGGTGGGCGACGATCTCTTTGTGACCAACACCACCCGCCTCCAGCAGGGCATCGAGCGGGGCGTGGCCAACTCGATCCTGATCAAGGTGAATCAGATTGGTTCCCTCACCGAAACCCTGCAGGCGATCGATCTCGCCGGCCGAGCTGGCTACACCAGCGTGATCAGCCACCGCAGCGGTGAAACGGAGGATGTCACCATCGCCGACCTGTCGGTGGCCACCCGGGCCGGCCAGATCAAGACGGGCTCCCTCAGCCGCAGCGATCGGGTGGCCAAGTACAACCAGCTCCTGCGCATCGAAGACGAACTCGGTAGCCAGGCCGTCTATGCCGGCGTTGTGGACCGGGGGCCCCGGGGGAAGGCATAGGGGTAGCCACGCCGGCTTCTGTATCAGCGTCTGAAGGAGGGATGGCGGGCCCGTTGGGCGGTGATTAGGAAAGTAAGGTTTGGCGAAGGAATCTTCCGCACAATGGGTTTTCCACGTTTCCCCTTGCCTTCCCGTCCCTGGCGCCTGGGGCCAACCCGCGTCCTGGGAGCCACCGTGCTGGTCTCGGCTGCAGCCCTTGGAGGCCTGGTGGCCGGGCGCGGCCTGGCCTTCGTGCCCCAGAAGGTGATCGAAGGGCCCCTCACCCTGGCCAATTTCGTGAGGGCACCACCGATTGCTTTGACCGCAGCAAGCGGCCCCCGCTCGCGGTGGTGGACACCCACCTGCATGTGCGCCCCTTTGGCGGGCCTCCGATTCCCTATCAGGATCTGATGAAGATCCTGCGGCAAAATGGTGTGCTCTTTGCCAATCTCTATGGCATTGGCCAGCGTCTTCCCGTGCAATCGCCCTGCACCTACTACCTGAATTGCCTGGGTGAGCCCGCTCTACCCAGCCTGAAAAGTGATTTCAATAATGCCCAGAATGCTCTTGATTTCAAGAATCAGGACATGAAGCTCGTCCTGTCGATGACCTTCCCTGATCTGTCCAATCCTGCAGAAGTATTGCCAAAAATGGCATTGCTAGATAAGGAGTATCCGGGCATGTTCCGCTGGATGGGTGAGGTGAATCTGGTGAAGCAGGCCCTCTTCAAAAACGGCCATCAGGCTGTTCCAGCCGAGGCCATTGCGTCCTGGAGGCCGTTCATGGACGAACTGCAGAAGCGCAACATCCCGATTGCCATTCACTCCGATCTCGGGAACGACAAGGAGCCCAGGAAATACATTCCTCTCATGGAGGAAGTGCTCAGACGCTACCCCAATAATCGGATCGTCTGGATGCACCTAGGCCTCTCCAAGGAGCTGACGGTGATCAACCCAAGGGAACATATTCAACTTCTGGAATCCTATCTGCGCCGTTATCCCAACCTCTCCTACGACATCTCCTGGCGGGTGTTGTATGACCAGGTGTTCAAGGATCCCGCCAGCCGGGACCTCTATGTGGCCTTCATGAATCGCTGGCCCAAGCGCTTCATCCCCGGCACCGACTTTGTGGCCGCGGCCGGTAAAACCGAGCAGGTGTATCGAGAGGAACTGGCCGTCACCAGTTCCATCCTGGCCAAGGTGAACAATGAGGCCTATCGGCACATTGCCCTGGGCCAGAACTACTTCGAGCTGGCCGGCCTGGATGCGGTCGCTCCCCCGATCTGCAAGATCTGATCCAGAAAAAAGCTCCCCCAGCGGCTGCGGGGGAGCAAACAAACGAATGGAAGGCCCCCCCAGGTAGGGGGATCAGTTGGTCTTTTTGTCGTCGCTTCCCTTTCCGGAGCTGGAATGGGAGGAACTGGAGTGGGACGAACTGGAATGGGACGAACTGGAGTGGGAGGAGCCGGTCTTCTTGCTGTCGTCGCCACTTCCGCTGGAGCTCGAGGAACTGCTCCTGCTGGAGCTAGGAGAGCTGGTCTTGCTAGAGCTGGAGCTCGAGGAACTGGTGCTGCTGGAGCTGGAGCTGGAGCTGGAGCTGGAGCTAGGAGAGCTGGTTTTGCTGGAGCTTGAGCTTGGGGAGCTGGTT
>JBIIHR010000334.1:0-2531 GCA_044235655.1 Cyanobium sp.
CCTCAGCCTTCCAAGCTGATGATGCGGGTTCGATTCCCGCCGCCCGCTTCCTGATCTCCCCATGCCTGGCCAAAGGCCAAGCACTTCCCCTGGAGGAACAGCGGTTAAGACTGTCGCTGGACCAGCCCGATGTTGCTTGTGCGAAGGCTGAAAAAAAGCCCGCAGATCAGTAGATCTGCGGGCCATGAGAAAGAAGATTGCAGAAGCTTTAGAAAAGACCCAGGGTCAGGGACTTGTCGATGGGCAGGGCTGCACCGATTCCCAGATAGATGGTGAAGAAGGTGCCAAACAGGAACACCGCCATGGCCACGGGGCGACGGAACGGGTTTTGGAACTTGTTGAAGCTCTCGATGAAGGGAACCATCATCAGGCCTAGGGGCACCATGGTTTGCAGAGCAATCCCAAGGAGCTTGTTGGGTACCACCCGAAGGATCTGGAACACGGGATAGAGATACCACTCGGGAAGAATTTCCAGAGGGGTGGCGAATGGATCAGCCTTGTCGCCCAGCATGGCGGGATCCAGCACGGCAAGGCCAACAATGCAGCAGATGGTGCCGAGAATGCAGACAGGGAAGATATAGAGCAGGTCGTTGGGCCAGGCGGGCTCACCGTAGTAGTTGTGGCCCATTCCCTTGGCCAGCTTGGCCCGGAGGGCGGGATCGGTGAGATCAGGCTTTTTGAGGATGTGCATGGCTCTGGAGGGTGAAAGGAAGAGGGCGGTTTGTTGGAAACGATTTAGAGGGGACCAGAGATGCCCTGCTTCCGAATCATCAGGAAGTGCATGAGCATGAAGACAGCCAGCAGCCAAGGCAACACAAAAGTGTGCAAGCTGTAAAAACGGGTGAGGGTGGATTGCCCAACACTTTCACCGCCGCGGAGAAGCTCCACCATGAAATCGCCAACCACGGGAACGGCCGCGGGAACGCCAGACACAATCTTCACGGCCCAGTAACCCACCTGATCCCAGGGCAGGGAATAGCCGGTGACGCCAAAGGACACGGTGATCACGGCCATGGTGACGCCGGTGATCCAGGTGAGCTCACGGGGGCGCTTGAAACCACCGGTGAGATAAACCCGGAAGACGTGCAGGATCAGCATCAGCACCATCATGCTGGCGCTCCAGCGGTGAACGGAGCGGATCAGCCAGCCAAAGCTCACGTCCGTCATCAGGTATTGGACGGAGGCATAGGCCTCAGCCACCGTGGGCTTGTAATAGAAGGTCATCGCAAACCCGCTTGCGAACTGAATCAGGAAGCAGGTGAGGGTGATTCCGCCCAGGCAATAAAAAATATTGACGTGCGGTGGCACATACTTGGCTGAGATGTCATCCGCAATCGCCCCGATCTCGAGGCGCTCGTTGAACCAGTCGTAGACGGGGTTGTTCTTGGAATCGGACGCGGCAGGTGACGAGTTCGCCATGCAGCGGAGGGCGTTTGGTTGCGAAAGTCTACTGATCGTCCCTCCCGCCCCGTGAGCGTTTTGCCCATCCGCCGGTCTCCCCCTCAACCCTTTGCAACACCCCCTGCCGCGCAGGCGGTGGCCGATCGCCCTCTCCTGCGCTCCTGCCTGGTTGTGGGGAGCCTGATGGCATGGGTTCTCAGTGTGTTCCTGGTGTTGCCTGGTGCGGCATGGGCCCTGAATGATGCCCAGCAGCTGGTGGTGGAGGCCTGGCGGTTGGTCAACCAGAGCTACGTGGATCCCGACCAGCTCGAGCAGCTCCACTGGCGCCAACGCCGCCAGCAGACCCTGGAGCGACCCATAAACACCTCGGTCGAGGCCTACAGCGCCATTGACGCCATGCTGGCGGCCATTGGGGACCCTTATACGCGCATGTTGCGCCCATCCGACTTTGCCGCTTTGCGCGAGAGCAATGAAGGCACCGTTTCCGGGGTGGGCCTCCAACTCGGGCTGCGGCAGGGGGATCAGCAGGTGGTGGTTATCTCCCCGGTGGATGACTCACCCGCTGCTGAGGCCCAGATCCCCTCCGGTGCCGAGGTGTTGAGCGTCAATGGCCGTTCCACGGCCGATCTGGGGTTGGAGGGTTCCGCCGCCCTCCTGCGGGGGGCGCCGGGCTCCGTGGTGGAGATCCGTGTTCGAGAGAAAGGAGGTGCACCGCGGGAGGTGCGCCTCACCAGGAGAACCGTGGATCTGTTGCCCGTGCGGAGCCAGCGCCTGGTGGTTCAAGGCCACGGGCTGGGGTATGTGCGCATCACCCAGTTCAGTGAACCCGTGCCTACCCAGGTGGCAGAGGCCCTCCAGGCGTTCCGCACGGTTGCTCCCGGCACCCAGCCGGTGGAAGGGTTGATCCTGGATCTGCGCAACAACTCAGGCGGGCTGGTGAGTGCCGGATTGGCCGTTGCCAATGGCCTGCTGGGAGGGGCCCCCATCGTGGAAACGATGGATCGAAGCGGCATCACGGCCAGCCAGCAGAGTTCGGCGGAGCAGCTCTTCAGCGGCCCCATGATCACCCTGGTGAACGGCGGCACCGCCAGTGCCAGTGAAATTCTGGCCGGTGCCCTGCAGGACAACGG
>JBIIHR010000335.1:0-2521 GCA_044235655.1 Cyanobium sp.
CGTGGATGTCTTGACGCCTGCCGTGGCCCTGGGTCAGGCCATCGGCCGCTGGGGCAACTTCTTCAATTCAGAAGCCTTCGGCCTCCCCACCGACCTGCCCTGGAAGCTCACCATTCCCCTCTCCCGACGCCCCGAAGAGTTCATCAACCAAGCCACCTTCCACCCCACCTTTCTTTACGAATCCCTCTGGAATCTTGGGGTGTGTGCCCTGCTGCTCGTCCTCTTTCGCCAAGCCTCCAGAGGACGCCTGGATCTCCCTGCCGGAGCCCTGACCTGCGTCTATCTCATGGCCTACAGCTGCGGCCGCTTCTGGATCGAAGGCCTCAGGCTTGATCCCCTCTGCCTTCTCTCCCAACCGCCCTTCTGCAGCGGGGGCCTGCGCATGGCCCAGCTGGTGAGTCTGCTGTTGATGGCCCTCGGTGGCCTTGGCCTTTGGTGGCTCTATGGCCGCCGCCTGTCCCTTCCTGACCCCGCTGGCCTCTCGACATGAGTGAACCGTCCCTCCCTCCCGTGCAGATCGTGGGGGCCGGTCCAGGCGCCCCAGACTTGCTCACCCTTCGTGCCGCCGCCGCCATCCAGCAGGCCCAGGTGCTCCTCTGGACCGATTCCCTGGTCAACCCGCGCATCGCTGCCCTCGCTCCGCCGGAGTGCGAACGGATCGGCACCAGCACGCTCACCCTTGAGGAGGTGATGGAGGCTCTCGTGCAACGGGCCCGTGCCGGGTTGCGGGTCGTGCGCTTGCACGATGGGGATCCCTGTCTTTATGGAGCCCTGGCGGAACAGATCAGTCGCCTGGCGGATGCGGGCCTGGAGGTGGAGGTGGTGCCCGGTCTGAGTGCCTATCAGGCCACGGCCGCTGCCCTGGGCAGCGAGTTGACCCTGCCGGGTGTGGTGCAAACCATTGTGCTCAGCAGGGCCAGCGGGCGCACCGGGATGCCGGAGAGGGAGTCCCTTGGCCGCCTGGCTGCCCTCGGTGCCTCCCTCTGCCTCTACCTCAGCGCCCGCCACGTGGAGGAGGTGGAGCGGGAGCTCCTCCTGCACTACAGCCCGGAAACGCCCGTTGCCATTGGCTATCGCGTCAGCTGGCCGGATCAGTGGCTTCAGGTGGTGCCCCTGCACCAGATGGCCACCACCAGCCGGGAGCGGGGCCTGATCCGCACCACCCTTTACGTGGTGAGCCCCGCCCTGGCGGGTTCAGGCCAGGCCCGCTCCCTGCTCTACTCGGCCCAGCACCACCACCTCTTCCGTGGTGGTGCCTGACCCCAGCCATAGCCTGGGATCGCTTCGCCTGCCCAACGGCCGTGACCTCGCCTCAGCTCAAATGCCTGGATCAGGCCCTCTTTGATGCGGTGGCTGCCGAGGCCCGCAGCTCCGCGCGTCTGCGCCGCAACCACAATCTCCATTCCGAGCCCGAGCTGGTTCAGCGGTTCCTGAATGTGATGCAGCCAGGCACCTACGTGCGTCCCCATCGCCATCTGCGGTCTTCTCCGGGGGAGGGCTTTGAATGTTTTTTGGTGTTACAGGGCTCGATGGGTGTCCTGCTCCTCGACCCCGAGGGAGCCGTGACCCAGCAGTTGCGCCTCGATGGGGAGGGCCCTCTGCGGGGGGTGGAGATCCCGGAGGGCGTCTTTCACACCCTGGTGGCCCTGGCCCCCGACACGGTGATGTTTGAAATCAAGCAGGGCCCCTATCAACCGGCCAGCGATAAAGACTTCCTGGCGGTATTCCCAGCGGAGGGATCCCCGGAAGCACGGACCCAGGAAGGCCTTTGGCGCCGCCGTTTTCCTCCCCTCACGGCTCAGCCGGAAGGGATCTGATCGGAGAGCTGGGAGCGACGGCAGAAGCTGCAGGTTCCCCACAGAGCCATCTCACCTGTGGGTGCGGGCCTCTGACAGCAGGGGCAGTCCGCGAGGCCATGGACATCAATGCGGCTCGGGTGCCGTGCCCAGACATCGGCTTCCGCTTCCCCCCCAGCCACGGGCAGGGGTTGGACGTAATGCTGCTGCACCCGCACCTCCCGAACGGCAAACCCTGCTCCTCTGAGGGATCCCAGCAGCTGATGGCGGGTGTAAAGCAATCCCTGCAGCCAGGGACCCGGTGCCGCTCCCACGGTGAGCACCCCCCCCTGCAGCGTCAGGGGACGGCAATGGGAGGCCAGCTGGGCCCCGGCCAGTCGGGGCCAGGCCTGCCACAGGGCGGCCAGATGGCCCTCCCGTTGCCAGTGCTGTTGGAGGGTGTCGAGACACGCCCCAAGGCCCTCCGCAGGAGCCGGGGGGGCAGGCATCAGAAAGGAGATGTTGCCCAGAACTCTTTTTTCCTGGCCCGCACCCCTGGTCCTGCGCCCCTGGGGGCCGTCCCCGCCTTTGCGGCGTTGTCCGCGGGATGGGGATGAAGACTTGCCCATGATGCCTTGAGCGTAGGGGTAGGGGAGGGGGTCTGGGCAAGGTTCGGCAAACCCCAGAGCCGAAGTCCCCAGACAGAGATACCTTCGGTAACGTATCCCTAATGCTGCCCCGGCCCA
>JBIIHR010000028.1:0-8488 GCA_044235655.1 Cyanobium sp.
GAAGTATGAAATCGAGGCTCGTCAGACCAAGCTTGGTCCTGAGGAGATCACCCGGGAGATTCCCAATGTTGCGGAAGAGAGTCTGAGAAATCTCGATGAAATGGGCATCATTCGCATTGGTGCATACGTCGAGAGTGGCGACATTCTTGTTGGAAAGGTGACCCCCAAGGGCGAATCTGATCAACCCCCTGAAGAGAAACTGCTTCGTGCCATCTTTGGTGAGAAAGCACGGGATGTGAGAGACAACTCTCTCCGTGTACCTAGTACGGAGCGGGGCCGGGTGGTGGACGTGCGGATCTACACCCGGGAGCAGGGCGATGAGCTGCCGCCTGGCGCCAACATGGTGGTACGGGTGTACGTGGCCCAGCGCCGCAAGATCCAGGTGGGCGACAAGATGGCTGGTCGCCATGGCAACAAGGGAATCATCAGCAGGATCCTCCCCAGGGAAGACATGCCCTATCTCCCGGATGGCACGCCGATCGACATCGTTCTGAACCCCCTGGGTGTGCCCAGCCGCATGAATGTGGGCCAGGTGTTCGAGTGCTTGATGGGCTGGGCCTCCTCCCATCTGGGGTGCCGCGTCAAGGTCATTCCCTTTGACGAGATGCACGGCGCAGAAAAGTCCAAGCAGACCGTGCAGGCTTACCTGGAGGAAGCGGCGAAGCAACCTGGTAAGGATTGGGTCTACGACCCCGAAAACCCCGGCAAGATCCAGTTGATTGATGGCCGCACCGGTGAGGCCTTCGACCAGCCCGTGACGGTGGGCTATGCCCACATCCTCAAGCTGGTTCACCTGGTGGACGACAAGATCCATGCCCGCTCCACAGGCCCCTATTCCCTGGTTACCCAGCAACCTCTGGGTGGCAAGGCCCAGCAGGGTGGCCAGCGGCTCGGGGAGATGGAGGTCTGGGCGCTGGAGGCCTATGGCGCGGCCTACACCCTGCAGGAGCTGCTCACGGTCAAATCCGACGACATGCAGGGCCGAAACGAAGCGCTCAACGCCATCGTCAAGGGCAAGCCCATCCCCAGGCCGGGCACGCCCGAGTCCTTCAAGGTGTTGATGCGTGAGCTGCAGTCCCTCGGATTGGATATCGCGGTTTACACCGATGCCGGTGAAGAAGTGGATCTCATGCAGGACGTGAATCCTCGTCGAAGCACACCGAGTCGTCCCACCTACGAGTCTCTGGGTGTCGCTGACTACGACGAAGACTGATCTCCCTTCCCTTCTCTGCTTCCCCGCACTCACTTCCTGCCATGTCTAACAGCACTCCTCGAAGCGAAAATTACTTCGATTACGTCAAGATCACCCTCGCTTCCCCCGAGAGGATCATGCAATGGGGGCAGCGCACCCTGCCCAATGGCCAGGTGGTTGGAGAAGTCACCAAGCCGGAAACGATCAACTACCGCACGCTCAAGCCAGAGATGGATGGGTTGTTCTGCGAAAAGATCTTCGGCCCCTCCAAGGATTGGGAGTGCCACTGCGGCAAGTACAAGCGGGTGCGCCACCGGGGCATCGTTTGTGAGCGCTGTGGGGTGGAAGTCACCGAGAGCCGGGTGCGGCGCCACCGCATGGGATTCATCAAGCTCGCAGCTCCTGTCTCCCACGTCTGGTATCTGAAGGGCATTCCCAGTTATGTGGCCATCCTTCTCGACATGCCCTTGAGGGATGTGGAGCAGATTGTCTACTTCAACTGCTACGTCGTTCTCGACCCCGGTGATCACAAAGACCTGGCCTACAAGCAGTTGCTCACTGAGGACGAATGGCTGGAGATCGAGGATCAGATCTTTGCGGAGGATTCGGAGATCGAAAACGAGCCCATTGTTGGGATCGGTGCCGAGGCTCTGAAACAACTGCTCTCCGATCTAGAGCTCAACGAAATTGCTGAGCAGCTTCGCGAAGAGATCAGCGCCAGCAAGGGGCAGAAGCGAGCAAAGCTCATCAAGCGCCTGCGGGTGATTGATAACTTCATCGCCACCAATGCCAGACCGGAGTGGATGGTGCTGGATGTGATTCCGGTGATTCCTCCCGACCTGCGGCCCATGGTTCAGCTGGATGGGGGCCGCTTTGCCACCAGTGATCTCAATGATCTCTATCGGCGGGTCATCAACCGCAACAACCGTCTGGCCCGTCTCCAGGAAATCCTGGCTCCAGAAATCATCGTTCGCAACGAAAAGCGGATGTTGCAGGAGGCCGTGGATGCCCTGATCGACAACGGTCGCCGGGGTCGCACGGTGGTGGGTGCCAATAACCGGGCCTTGAAATCCCTCAGCGACATCATCGAGGGCAAGCAGGGACGCTTCCGCCAAAACCTTCTGGGCAAGCGGGTCGATTATTCCGGCCGCTCCGTGATCGTGGTGGGCCCCAAATTGAAGATGCATCAATGCGGCCTGCCCAAGGAGATGGCGATTGAGCTCTTCCAGCCCTTTGTGATTCACCGTCTGATCCGTCAGAACATCGTGAACAACATCAAGGCGGCCAAGAAGCTGATCCAAAAGGCCGACGACGAGGTGATGCAGGTGCTCCAGGAGGTGATCGAGGGTCACCCCATCCTGTTGAATCGTGCTCCCACGCTGCACCGTCTCGGGATTCAGGCTTTTGAACCCAAGTTGGTGGATGGTCGTGCCATCCAGCTTCACCCCCTGGTTTGCCCAGCCTTCAACGCTGACTTTGATGGCGACCAGATGGCCGTGCACGTTCCCCTGGCGATTGAAGCCCAGACAGAGGCCCGCATGTTGATGCTCGCCAGCAACAACATCCTTTCGCCGGCCACCGGTGAGCCGATCATCACTCCGTCCCAAGACATGGTGCTCGGGGCTTATTACCTCACTGCCGTGAATCGGGCCAAGAAAAAGCCCGAGTTCGGGGATCGCTCCCGGACCTTCGCCGGGCTGGAGGATGTGATTGCGGCCTTTGATGAAAAACACCTCCATCTCCACGACTGGGTTTGGGTGCGTTTCCCCGGGGAGGTGGAAGCCGATGAGGAGGCCGATGCGCCCCTCTCCTCCGACACCCTCACCGACGGCACCCGTGTGGAGCAATGGCGTTTCCGGCGAGATCGTTTTGATGAAGACGGTGCCTTGATCAGTCGCTATCTCCTCACCACCGTGGGTCGTGTGGTGATCAACCAAACCATCATTGATGCCGTGGCCGCCAAATAATCCTCTCCCCACCTGATTCCTTTCCTTATTTCTGATCTGCACCGGCCATGAGCACCTCCTCCAAGAAGAAAGCAGCCAAAGCCGCCCCCGCCCCTGAACCCTCCAAGCTGGAGTCACCATTTGGCACCGTCGCCCCTCCCTTCCGGAATCGGGTGATCGACAAGAAGGTGCTGCGCAACCTGGTGGCCTGGGCCTACAAGCACCACGGCACGGCGGCCACCTCTTCCATGGCGGATGAGCTCAAAAACCTTGGTTTTCACTACGCCACCCAGGCGGCGGTGTCCATCTCTGTGGACGACCTGCGGATCCCCTCGGAAAAAGCTCGCTTGCTGCAGGAAGCCGAGGAAGAGATCACTAATACCGAGGAGCGCTATCGCCTTGGAGAAATCACGGAGGTGGAGCGCCACACCAAGGTGATTGATACCTGGACGGAAACGAATGAGCGACTCGTTGAAGAAGTGAAGCGCAACTTCAATGAGAACGACCCTCTCAATTCCGTCTGGATGATGGCCAACTCCGGGGCCCGGGGCAACATGTCCCAGGTGCGCCAGCTCGTAGGCATGCGGGGTCTGATGGCCAACCCCCAAGGGGAGATCATTGACTTGCCCATTCGCACCAACTTCCGCGAAGGGCTCACGGTCACGGAGTACGTGATCTCCTCCTACGGCGCCCGCAAGGGTCTGGTGGATACGGCCCTGCGCACGGCCGACTCGGGCTATCTCACCCGCCGTCTGGTGGACGTGGCCCAGGATGTGATCGTGCGGGAGGAAGACTGTGGCACCACCCGTGGTCTGTTGATTGAGGCGGATGAGAAGGGCCGCTTTTTCAGCAAGCTTGTGGGACGCCTGGCGGCCGAGCCGATCGTGGATCAGAACGGCCAGGAGCTGGCCGCCCGGGATGGGGAGATCGACGCTCCCCTGAGCCGGGCCATTGAGGCTGCGGGCATCCGTGCGGTTGTCGTGCGCTCACCTCTCACTTGTGAGGCCTCCCGGTCGGTCTGCCGCAAGTGCTACGGCTGGGCCCTGGCCCACAACCAGCTGGTCGACCTGGGAGAGGCGGTGGGCATCATTGCGGCCCAGTCCATCGGTGAGCCCGGCACCCAGCTCACCATGCGCACCTTCCACACCGGTGGTGTGTCCACGGCCGAAACCGGTGTGGTGCGCTCCCTCGCTGCCGGTGTGGTGGAGTTCGGGGCCAAGGCCCGGGTCCGCCCCCATCGCACCCCCCACGGCGTGGAGGCCCATCTCGCGGAAACAGACTTCACCCTGAATCTCAAGCCCACCGACAAGGGCAAGGGGCAGAAGCTGGACATCACAACCGGCTCCATTCTGTTTGTGAATGATGGCCAGACCGTTCTGTCTGACACCATTCTCGCTCAGATTTCATCGGGTGCGCAGGTGAAGAAAAGCGTTGAAAAGGCCACCAAAGATGTGATCTGCGACCTGGCGGGCCAGGTGCGCTTTGAAGATGTGATCCAGCCCCGCGAGGTGACCGATCGCCAGGGGAACATCACTCACAAGGCTCAACGGCTCGGTCGGCTTTGGGTGTTCAGTGGCGACGTCTACAACCTGCCCCCCAACGCCCAACCCGTGGTGCAGGGTGCCAAGCCGGCCCACACGGGTGATGTGTTGGCGGAAAGCCGGTTGGTGAGTGAATACGGGGGGGCAGTCCGCCTGCGGGAGTCTGCGGGAGATTCGCGCGAGGTGCAGATTGTCACCACCAGTTTGACCTTGAAGGATTGCAAGCTGGTGCACGAATCCACCCATTCGGGCGAGATCTGGCACCTGGAGGACAAGGAAGGTGCGAAGTATCTCCTTCGCACTGCCCCTGGCAGCAAGATTGGCTCCGGTGAAGTGATTGCCGAGTTGGCCGATGATCGTTTCCGAACGAAAACCGGTGGGATGGTGAAATTTTCCCCCGGCCTCTCGATCAAAAAAGCCCGATCTGCCAAGCATGGCTTTGAAGTGAGCAAGGGTGGAACTCTGCTCTGGGTTCCCCAGGAAACTCATGAAATCAACAAGGATATTTCCCTGTTGATGATTGAAGATGGGCAATGGATTGAGGCTGGCACGGAAGTTGTCAAAGACATCTTCAGTCAGACGGCTGGCATCGTTACGGTGACGCAGAAGAATGACATTCTTCGCGAAATCATTGTGCGTTCGGGCAGCCTTCACCTCATTGCCGACAGCAAGGTGTTGAGTCGCTATCAGGACGGCTTGATGGTGAATCCTGGCGATGAGATTGCCTCCGGACTGAAGGCAGAAGCCATGGTGTTTGTGGAATCTGTGGACACAACGGAAGGGGGAGCCCTCCTCCTGCGGCCTGTGGAGGAGTATTCGATCCCCGATGAGGCCTACCTGCCGGAATCACTCACCGTCAAACAACCCGGAGGTCCCCACCTGGGCCTGAAGGCCACCCAGCGGCTCACCTTCAAAGATGGGGAGCTTGTGAAGTCGGTGGAGGGGGTTGAGCTCCTCCGCACCCAGCTGATCCTGGAAACTTTCGACACCACCCCCCAGATGACGGTGGATGTGGAGGCCATCGCCGACAAGCGGGCCAAAACCATCGATCGCCTCCAACTGGTGATCCTGGAAACCCTCCTGGTGCGCCGCGACACCCTCTCCGACGCCAGCCATGGCTCCACCCACACGGAGCTGCAGGTGGATGATGGCCATCTCGTCAAGCGGGGCGACGTGGTGGCCACCACCCAGATCCTCTGCAAGGAGGATGGCTTGGTGCAGCTTCCGGAAGCCACCTCGGATGAGCCCATCCGCCGGTTGATTGTGGAGCGGGCCGGTGATACTCGGTCGATTCCCATCCAGGGAATCAAGCCCGCCGTGTCCGTTGGCGACCGTGTGGTGGAAGGAGATTTCCTGGGCGACGATCTGAAGGCACCCTGCTGCGGCCAGGTGGAGGCCATCAGCGATGGCGAGATCACCATTCGCCTGGGCCGCCCCTACATGGTGTCCCCCGACTCCGTGCTCCATGTGCGAGACGGGGAACTGGTGCAGCGCGGAGACGGACTGGCGCTGCTGGTGTTCGAACGGCAGAAAACCGGTGACATCGTGCAGGGTCTTCCCCGGATCGAGGAGCTCCTGGAGGCCCGTCGTCCCCGAGATTCCTCCATCCTTTGCCGCAAGGGCGGGACGGTTCAGATCAAGCAAGGGGAAGACGATGACTCGATCACGGTGTCGGTGATCGAAGCCGATGATGCCCTCACTGATTACCCCATCCTCCTGGGCCGCACCGTCATGGTGAGTGATGGCCAGCAGGTGAATGCCGGTGAACTGCTCACTGATGGGCCCATCAATCCTCACGAATTGCTGGAGTGCTTCTTTGAAGATCTGCGCACCAAGAAACCCACCATGGAGGCCGCTCAGGAGGCTATTTCCAAGCTCCAGTTCCGCATGGTGCTGGAAGTGCAGAACGTCTACAAATCCCAGGGGGTTTCGATTGACGACAAGCACATCGAGGTGATTGTCCGCCAGATGACGAACAAGGTGAGGATCGAGGATGCGGGTGACACCACCCTCCTGCCTGGTGAGCTGATCGAGCTCCGCCAGGTGGAGCAGGTGAATTCCGCCATGGCCATCACGGGAGGGGCTCCAGCCGAGTTCACCCCCGTGTTGCTGGGCATCACCAAGGCTTCCCTCAACACCGACAGCTTCATCTCGGCCGCCAGTTTCCAGGAAACCACCCGGGTGCTCACGGAAGCAGCCATCGAGGGCAAGAGCGACTGGCTGCGGGGCCTCAAGGAGAACGTGATCATTGGCCGCCTGATTCCTGCAGGAACAGGCTTCAGCGGGTTCGAGGAGGAGCTCCGGGCTGAGGCGGGCCCCCATCCCGACATCCTGGAGGAGGAGGCGGCCGGCTACCGACGCATGCAGAACCTCCGGCCGGATTACACCGTGGATCTTCCCGCTCCACCGGTGAACCAGGCCGTGCTGGACGACCCTTCCGATGAGGATCTGGAGGCCACCCGCAGCCGCCATGGCATCGAGGCCTCCGCCAGCAGCTTCGCCGCTTTCCTCCGCCCCACCCCGGAGGAGGGGTTGGAGGAAGATCTCCTTCCCGATCCTGATGCCCTTGAGGATCTCCAGGAGGAGGGCCTGCTGAGCGATGACTGAGACCACCGAACTCGGGACGCCTGTGCCCCGGCGGCGCCTGCCGCGCTGGGGCTTCCATCCCCACAACGAGCTCCTCCATGGCCGCCTCGCCATGATGGGATTCATTGCCCTGGTGCTTGTGGAATGGAAGCTGGGCCACGGCATCCTCTCCGCCCGTTGAACCCTCACCACCCGGTGAGCCCTCCCCTGCTCGGCCGGAGTGTGGAGGAGCTCGAGGCCTGGGCCGTGGCGGAAGGCCAGCCCCCCTTTCGCGGGCGTCAGATCCATGACTGGCTCTACCGAAGGGGGGCCCATGATCTGGCTTCCATCACCGTGCTTCCCAAGGCGTGGCGCCACACCTTGCAGCAGCGGGAGATGGTGCAGGGTGAGCCGCTGGTGGGCCGCTTGGTGGAACAGCACCGCCGGGTGGCCGCCGATGGCACCACCAAACTGATTCTGGAAACCACCGATGGCCTGCGGCTGGAGAGCGTCGGGATCCCCACTGACGATCGGCTCACGGTCTGTGTGAGTTCCCAGGTGGGCTGCCCCATGGCCTGCCGGTTCTGCGCCACGGGGCAAGATGGATTGGCCCGATCCCTGGCCCTCCACGAGATCGTGGATCAGGTGCTCAGCGTGCGGGAGGCCATGGATCGGCGCCCCACCCACGTGGTGTTCATGGGGATGGGCGAGCCCCTGCTCAACACGGACGCGGTGCTTCAAGCGATGACCGTGCTGTGCCGGGATCTGGGCATGGCCCAGCGGCAGATCACGGTGAGCACGGTGGGCGTGCCAGGCACCCTGCCCACCCTGGCAGATAAGGCCCATCAGGTGCTGGGTCGAGCCCAGTTCACCCTGGCGGTGAGCTTGCATGCGCCGGATCAGCGCCTGCGGGAGGAGCTCATCCCCACGGCCCGGGCCTATCCCATCGACCAGCTCCTGGCCGACTGCCGCCACTACGCCAGCCAGACTTCCAGACGGGTGAGTTTTGAATACATCCTTCTGGCTGGGGTGAATGACGCCCCCCAGCAAGCCGATGCCCTGGCCCGCCAGCTGCGGGGATTCCAGAGCCATGTGAACCTGATCCCCTACAACCCCATCAGCGAGGACACCTTTGAACGGCCCTCCGAGCAGCGGGTGGAGCGGTTTCGCCAACGCCTGCTGGAGCAGCACATCGCCGTGAGCGTTCGCGCCAGCCGGGGTCTGGATCAGGATGCGGCTTGCGG
>JBIIHR010000029.1:0-8397 GCA_044235655.1 Cyanobium sp.
CGCCCGTAGCTGGCCAGGGAGGGTTGCAATCCCCTGGGTCGGGCTTCTGCTCCAAATCCGGGCAAGTCAGGGGCCAGCAGCCGCCAGTGGGGCTGGAGCTCCGCCGCCAGGTTCTGCCAGAGCCGGCCGGAGAGCATCCAGCCATGAAGCGCCACCAGGGTGGGAGGGATGGCTGGGCTGCCGCGCACGCTGATCGGGGTTGGGCGCCCAACCATGGCGCACAGGGGCTTGGATCCGCGAAGATCGTCAGATTGCTTTGCGCAACGCCCGATCGACCGTGTCTGAGGATTCGCCCAATCGTGAGATGTTGTTCACGGGCCTCTATGGATCTGGCTATCGCCTCTGCGACCTGCCGGAGACGGCCCGTCTGGAGGCTGTGCTCAGCCTGGATCGCCCGATCGACCTCATCGAACTGGAAGCCCTCTGCGATGCGGTGGGCTGGAATCGGAGGCCCTTGCGACGTGTGCGCAAGGCTCTTCACCACAGCCTGCTGCGGGTGGGACTCTGGCGTCACGACGAGCGGCTTCCCCGGTTGGTGGGATTTGCTCGCTGCACGGGGGACGGGGTGGTGGAGGCCACCGTGTGGGATGTGGCCGTCCATCCCCTCTACCAAGGAGTGGGCCTGGGCCGCCAATTGATGGATTATGTGATTGGCCAGCTTCAGGAGATGGGGGTTGAGCGGGTCACCCTTTATGCGGATCCAGACGTGGTTGATTTCTACAGCCATCAGGGCTGGGAGCTGGAGCCCCAGAAGCGCCGCTGTGCCTTCTGGTATGCACCGTAACGCTCAGCCAGCCGTTGAGGATCCTCTCCCCTTCGCCAGGCTCGCCTGAGTTGGGCGTTGGTCCAGGTGGTACGCAGCACCCCCAGCCGTTGCCAGCGCCGGCCATCCACCCGGAACCGGCCCGCCAGCATTCGGATGGGCACCACCCTGCGCAATCGCAGGATCAGATCCAGATCTTCCATCAGGGGGATGGGAGCGACCCCCCCCACCGCGGCCAGGGTCTGGCGGTGCACCAGGAGCCCCTGGTCGCCGTAGGGCCGTTGCCAAAGAGAGGTCCGCCAGTCCACCAGCCGTTCCACCACACGCAGCCCCAGGGACTGGCCCTGAATCCCCAGGTGAAAGGCCCAGCAGAACCCGGGCCCCTGATCCATGGCTTGGCTCACGGCCTGCTCCCAGCCCCGGGGGAGGCGCCCATCGGCGTGGAGGAGCAAAAGCCAGGGGGCTGAGGTGGCCGCAACCCCTCTGGCCAATTGCGCTCCTCGGTTCGGGGGGGCAAGCAGCACACGAGCTCCCCCCAGCCGAGCCACCCTTGCCGTGCCATCCCCACTGCCTCCATCCACCAGGCAGATTTCACCGACGCACGCTGAAGCGCACGCCAGATCGGCTAACAGCAACGGCAGCCGGTGGCCCTCATTCCGCGCTGGGATCACCACGGCCAGGGGAGTGGTCATTGCCAGGCCAGCAGATCCCCGACCCGATCGAGATCGCTCCGTTGCGGCAAAAGGAAAGGTTCCAGCCCCTCAGCGGCTGCGGCCGCCAGCGTGCTCACGAACACCTGGTCCGTTCCCCAGGGGATGGCGCGGTGGGCCCCGGCGAATAACCGTGAGGCCCGCCTCTGGGGAGAAAGGCCCATGAGCCAATAGCCCCCATCGCTGGCGGGACCCAGCACCAGGGCGGAGTGTTGGAGCGCCCCAAAGGCGGCTAGAAGATCGGCACTGCAGAGGTGGGGAAGGTCGGTGCCCACCATCACAAGGTGGTCAATGCCTTCCCTGGCCGCTCGGCGCACCTGCCGCTGCAAACGCACTCCCAGGCTGCCGCCCCCTTGGTTGACCACCTGATCCACCGGCAGACGGCTGGCCCAGAATCGGGTCGCCCTGGGCGCCAGGCCGGCGATGGCGAACACCACCTCCATCGGCTGACCCTCCCTTCGCGCCTCCCTGGAGGCCTGACGGGCCGCACAGAGACCATGCCAGAGAAGTCGCCGCTGCACGGCCGCAGCACGCCAGGGTCCAACGGACGCGGCCAACCGGCGCTTGCAACGGGAGGGAGCGGGCCAGCGACCCAGCAGCACCAAGCGTTGACGCGTGGGCGGATCGTTCCTCGTTGGCCCGGTGGTCAGCCTCACTCCTGGCGGGGCAGGTTGCCGGGTTTCACCGTGAGGGCCAGGGTTCCCTCTCCCCTGCGGACCCGCAAGGCCAGGGGTTGACCGATCTGGGCCTGATCCACCGCCAGCTGCACCTCCGATGGGTTCTTGACGGCCTTGTCACCCACCTGTTCGATGAGGTCGCAGGGCTTGAGCCCCGCTTCGTCCGCTGGACTGCCCTTCATCACATCCACCACCACGACCCCGTTGACCTCCGGCAGCTTGCATTGATCTGTGCTGCTGTTGATCTCCCGTGCCAGTTGGGGAGTGAGGGCCTCAAGCCTCACCCCGATGTAAGGGTGGCTGGCGTAGCCCCGATCCATGATCTGAGATGCAATCTTGCGGGCCGTGTTGATGGGAATGGCAAAGCTCAGACCCGCCCCTGGCGCCTGCCGAATGGCGGTGTTGATCCCGATCACCAGGCCCCGGTCGTTGATCAGCGGCCCGCCGCTGTTGCCGGGATTCACGGCCGCATCGGTCTGCAGGTAGGGCACCCTCTGGCCCTCCCCTACCGCGTTGGTGCGCTGGATGGCGCTGATGATTCCCGCAGTGACGGTGTTGTCGAGCCCTAGGGGATTGCCGATGGCGATCGCCCATTCGCCTGGTCTCACCTTGTTGGAATCCCCCAGGGGCGCCACCGGCAGTCCAGTGGCCACCACCTTCACCACGGCCACGTCGGTGAGGGGATCGGCCCCAAGGACTTTCCCGGAAAAGCTGCGCCCATCAGGAAGGGTGACCCCCACCTGGGCGGCCCCGTCCACCACATGGGCATTGGTGAGCACAATCCCGTCCGAGCGTGTGATGAAGCCCGAGCCCTGTCCCTGTTGCTGCTGGATGGAGGGGCCCTGACCAAAGAGGCCCCCCAGCGGATTGAGGGTCCGTTTGACCGTGTCGATGCGCACCACCGCAGGCCCCACCTTTTCCACCGCTGCCACGATCACGTTGCTGCTGGGCTGGAGGGAGGGGGTGGACGGTGCATCGCTGATGGGCTGCTTGTCCCGCTCGGCCCCCTTGGGCGGCCAGCCACCGCTGCATCCGCTGAGCAGGGTCAGCAGGGTTGCTGCGGGCAGGATCAGGGAGCAGGGACGCGCAACCATGGGAGAAAAGTGGGCATCCAGCATTAAAGGGCAGGAATGAGCGGGGCGACCCCCCCGCCCCTGCTTATATTCCCCAGTTCGACGTGGTGGGAGGGTGGTGCAGCACGGCGATGACCTCTGGTCCCAGGTACAGGACGCCCTCAAGGCCACCCTCAGCAAGCCGACCTTTGAAACCTGGATCCGGCCCGCCCGCTGCCGCGACTTCCGTGCGGATTGTTTGACGCTAGAAGCTCCCAATACCTTTGCCTGCACCTGGCTTCGCAAGCACTACATCTCCCAGATCCAACAGCTGGCCTGTGATCTGGCCCAGCGTCCGGTGCGGGTGACCGTGGAGGTGTCGCCCGACGACTCCCCTGCCCCCAGCCCCCTTCCGGGAACTCCAGAGGAGGGGGGTCTGGCAGGGTGGAACGGTCTGGCCGGACAGAACGGGATCGCCAGGCCGAATGGGCTGGCCGTGGTGCCTGATCTCAAGGGTGCTCCGCGTGGGGCCTCTCCTGACCCCCCTCGGGGGGAGTTGTTGGGGGGGGAAGCCGGCCTTAATCCCCGCTATGTGTTCAACCGTTTTGTGGTGGGACCCAACAGCCGGATGGCCCATGCGGCGGCCCTGGCCGTGGCAGAGGCGCCGGGTCGGGAGTTCAATCCCCTTTTTCTCTGCGGGGGGGTGGGCCTTGGCAAGACCCACCTCATGCAGGCGATCGGCCACTACCGGCTGGAGATCAATCCGGAGGCCAAGGTGTTTTATGTCTCCACCGAAACCTTCACCAATGATCTGATTCAGGCGATTCGAAAAGATGGCATGCAGGCGTTTCGAAATCGCTATCGGGCAGCGGATCTTATTCTGGTGGATGATATTCAATTCATTGAGGGAAAGGAATACACCCAGGAAGAGTTCTTTCACACTTTTAATGCGCTGCATGAAGCAGGTCGCCAGATTGTGATTGCTTCCGACCGCCCACCCAGTCAGATCCCCCGCTTGCAGGAGCGTTTGATTTCCAGATTCTCGATGGGTTTGATTGCCGATATTCAATCCCCCGATTTAGAGACGCGGATGGCGATTCTCCATAAGAAAGCGGAACAGGAGCAGATGTCCTTGCCGCGGGAATTGATCCATTACATTGCCGGCCGTTTCACCTCCAATATCCGTGAATTGGAAGGGGCCTTGACCAGGGCAGTGGCCTTCGTTTCGATCACTGGTCTACCCATGACCGTGGAATCCGTAGCCCCCATGCTGGATCCGGGCGGAACCAGCGTGGAAGTCACGCCCCAGCAGGTTTTGGACAAGGTGGCAGAGGTTTTCGAGGTGGCCATCGAGGAGATGCGGAGTCCCAGTCGAAAACGGGCGGTCAGTCAAGCTCGGCAAGTGGGAATGTTTCTGATGCGACAGAGCACCACCCTTTCCTTGCCAAGGATTGGCGAGGTTTTTGGCGGAAAGGACCACTCCACCGTCATGTATGCCGTTGAGCAGATTGAGAAAAAGATCAACAATGACCCGGCCTTGGCCAGAAGGATTCAACAAGTCAGAGACTTGCTGCAAATTGATTCCAGAAAGCGTCGTTGAATGGTGAAGCGTGCATTGCTGGTCATGATCCAGCCGCCCGGGTGCAGCGGCGTGCAGGCGCTGATTTATAATAAGCTCTTGCCATTTCTTGAGAATTCAGAATGGGAATTGCATTTTGCCGGTCCCGCACCTGAGCTTGTTTCTGTTTTGACAGAAAAGCTAGATTATCCGGCGGAACGCTTGCATTATACCAAGAGCGTCTCGGCTTCCACACGTTTTTCCATTCGCAAGAATCGGTGTTTAAAGGCCTCTGTTCCCTATGTGTTCTTTGGTCTCCTTCAGCTGTTGGCGCGGCGGCTGGAGAGCCTCACGGGTCATGACGGACAAGCCTTCCTCCTGCGTGGGCTGGGGGCAACCATTCGGGAGGCTGAACTCCAGTGGAATTTTGACCTGATCGCTGGGAAGAGTCCGGATTTCAAGGTCTTAACCCTTGTGAGTGAGATCACCCAAGCCTTGAATAAACCTTTCTTTGCCCTTATTGATGATCCCTACGGTGCCAGGGATGAATCGGGATTTTACCCGAATCAACCGGATTTGCAGAGGAGGATTTTTGAGCAGAGTTGTGGCGCCCTCTTCATGTCTCCCCTAACGATGAAGCGTTATGTTGAGGCTGGCTTGGTGGCTTCTGATAAGGCGGTGCACCTTACGGACAGCTATCCGGAGATGGCCGATCTCTATTCCCCAAATCGAAGCGAACTTTCGGCCAACCGGCGTTTCGCAATAGGCCAGCCTGCCTTGCGCATGCTTTATCTCGGCATGTTGCCGGAATGGCGACCGATCGAACCATTTCTGGATGCTCTGACCCGCTTGTATCAGCAGAGTGATTCAAGAGTCGTGCTTCAATTGGACATCTATGGCTATGTCTATCCTGCTGCACGCCAACGCATTCAAGAGGATCCCCATCTGGCAAAGATCATCGTGATTCACCCCATGGTGTCTTACGCCCAATCCCATTGGCTGGCTGAAGACGCCGATCTTCAGCTGGTGGTGATTGGGCCGCGCCACCTTGATAACTATCCCTCAAAGTTCTTTGAATATCTTGGCCATCACAAGCCTGTGTTGGTTCTAGGTCCATTGCAGAATCCCCTCAGGGCTGTTGTGGAAGCCTTGGGGATCGGACTGTATGTGGATGCTACGGATCCCCAGGCCATCATGGATGCCTTGACCAGCATCCCGTTGGATTACGCCACCTTGAAACAGGGCTATCAAGCCCATGGGGA
Source organism: Cyanobium sp. (assembly GCA_044235655.1). Taxonomy (GTDB): domain Bacteria; phylum Cyanobacteriota; class Cyanobacteriia; order PCC-6307; family Cyanobiaceae; genus Cyanobium. Next base: position 6,023 of record JBIIHR010000029.1, read on the forward strand.
TGCGATCGAGGCCTACAGCGCCCATCGGGTTGCTGGCCAGATCTGCTCCGTCTTCGACAACGCCTTGGCCCGCCATGCTGGGGTCAGCTCTTGGTGATCGGTTCGCTCCGATCCAAGCCCTCCACTTCCCCAGCAAAGACTCGGCTGGCGGTGATGTCCGCTGCCTCAATGGTCATCAGATCCACTTTCTTGAGGGTGGTGCTCATTTTGGTGAAGAGTCGATTGGCTTGACGCATCCTGGCCCTGTCGATGGCATTGCGGATGGAGCGAGCATTGGCGAAATAGGGAAGTTGTTTTCTGCGCTTGATGTAGAGGGAGAATGCATCCAATGCCTCTTCGCTGAAGCGATAGTTTTCGCTAGCGAGAATCAACTTGGCGATGGCCAGTAATTCGGCTTCAGAGTAGTCTGGGAAGTCGATGTGATTGGCCACCCGAGAAGATAACCCTGGATTCGACTGATAGAAAATATCCATCCGTTCTTTGTAGCCTGCAAAAATAACGACCAAATCATTGCGACTATTCTCCATCACTTGCAGCAAGATCTCGATGGCCTCCGCTCCGTAATCGCGTTCATTGTCTGGTCGGTAGAGATAATATGCTTCATCAATAAATAACACCCCGCCCATCGCTTTCTTGAGCATCTCCTTGGTTTTTGGGGCGGTATGACCGATGTACTGGCCTACCAGATCGTCTCGGGTTGCTGTTACCACATGCCCCTTTTTGACATACCCCAGGCGATGGAGAATCTTTGACATCCTTTCCGCCACTGTTGTCTTCCCTGTGCCTGGATGTCCTGTGAACGACATGTGCAGGCTGGGCGGTGTGGTGACCAGTTCCATCTGCTCCCGCGCCCGGTTGACGACAAGCAGGGCGGCAATTTCTCGAATTCTTGCCTTCACGGGCTGAAGGCCGATCAGCTCCCGATCGAGTTGGTCAAGCAACTCCTGGATTCCGGCCGTGTCGTAGGCACTCTGCAAATCGATGCTGGGTTCGTCTGCTCCGCTGGCTTCCGAGTTGGCCCCGATGGCTTCAGAGAAGGTCATCAATCGCAGCGGCAAAGGACGTTTCGCTGGGCCCGATCTCTCCGGCTTCCCCCTCAGCGCGCAACGTCAGGTTGACGTAGGTGCGTCCAAAGCTGATGTCGGGGAAGGAGCCTTCCTGTTCCGAGAGCGTGTTCAGCCGCTCCAGAAAGATTCGGGTGCTCTCATAATCCGAAAATTCGATGCGCCTTTCCAGCCGCTCAGGACGCGCTCGGTGGGTCCAGGGTTGTTCCATTCGATCAGATTACGCCTGCCCCTCATCCAGGCAGTCTGTGCGTGCCTGGGACAGCCTCCCGGCCCATGCTGCTGCGTAGGCCTGGTTGGCGCTCTGTTCTTCAGGACTGGTGCTGCTGAGGGGATGGGGAAAGGTTCCTCTGATGGCCGCGTTGGTGACACAAAACATGGCTTTCTGGAAACTCATGCAGATCTTCACGCGCACATCACCCTCTCCCCGTCCCCGGACCTGATACCAGTTGTGCAGACGATCCGGCAGGTGACGGAACATATCCTGCATCAACAGGCTTGGAGGTATTCCCGCCCCCATGGTGGGTAATGGATCAGCAAAGAGGGCTCCGTAGGCAAAGGAACTCTGATCCGGGGAAATCTGCTGGGCCTGGGCATTGAACGACACCGTGCCCAGAAAGGGTGTGCCTCGCAGAAACACCGCCTCAACGTAGGGAACGGCCACGTCCCACAGAAAGGTGAGCCCCGCTTCTGGCGGCAACACCCAAAACTCCCGCCCCGCAAGCCTGACCCGATAAGTGATGGGGTTGGCTGCCGCTGCCACCAGACCATCCTTGATGAATTCGACCACGTTGTCGATCGAGGCCACCTTCCCCTGATGCTCGGCTTCCGCTAGATCCAGGAAAAGATCACTCATCACCCGCCAGAACTGGCCCAGGGCATGGGTGGTGGCAGCCGTGCGAATCAGTTCCGGAAGGAACTGGGGGAACAGGGGATCCAGAAGGGCAAGCAGGGGATCCCTTCCCGCCTTGCTGCGGATGATCTCCCCGCAGCTGGCCAGGAAGGCCTCGCTGTCGAGGTAGGCATCCAATCCTCCTGTGCCGTGCCAGAGCATGGCGCGCATGCAATATTCGGCATATTCAAAATTGATCCGATCGTGGTTGAGATGGCGCCAGATCTTGGCGGGGCTGAGATCGCCATCGAGAAACTTGAAGATCGGAAACGGATTGAGAAACTGCTCCTCCGCTTGGTAGATCAGGTTGCGGCTGTAGGCATCCAGCACAATTCCATAGCTCTCCAGCACATCCACCACCTGCATCGTGTGGTCTGGCGATTCGGCCAGCAAGGCTTCCCCTGCCAGCAAGCGCCGCT
>JBIIHR010000030.1:0-8237 GCA_044235655.1 Cyanobium sp.
GCCATACCCGCGCCCGAGGGCCTCGCGAACGGCCGCGTGGGTTGTGGGATAGGCGGCCCAGGCCTGAATCTGCTCAGGCCGATACAGGGGGGGGGCGAGGGTTTGCACCGCATCGGCGTAGGTCTCCATCACTTGATCCCAGTCGACCTGCTGCAGCGTCCGCACGAGGAGGGAGGAAGGCACGGGGATATGGGGCCTAGGCTCCCATAAGGATGATGCCTTGGTGGGTTGATGGTTTCACGGCTGCGCTCCTGGGTCGTCATGCTTCTGGCACTGGCCTTGGCGTGGTGGATTCTTTCGCCCCGGCCTGCCCTGGGGGCGGATCTCAACCCCGCCCCCCTCGCCAGAACCCAACCGTCTGGGGCCGCGCTCTTCAGCCAGCACTGCGCCGGATGCCATTTGAATGGTGGCAATGTGATTCGCCGGGGGAAGACCCTCCGGTTGGCCGCCCTGCGCAGGGCTGGCTTGGAGAGTGGAGAGGATGTGGCTCGGGTGGCCTCCGTTGGCCAGGGGCAGATGGGAGGTTATGGGGAGGTGCTGGGCCCTGGTGGGGCCGAGGCTGTGGGCGATTGGGTGTGGCGGCAAGCGTTAGCCGATTGGCCGAAATCTGAGCCGAACGGATGAAGGTTTGGGCAAGATCTGCGATGTTTCACGAAAGATTCCCATTCCTTCTTTGATTTGACTGTGCCAGCAAAGTTGCTGTCTATGCACATGTTTCACATGGCAGCAGGCTCATTAAAAAGATGTCGGTGTGAGAACCAATTTCTAATGACCAGCATTCGCAACGCATTTGTTCGCGGTTTCGGAGCTGCCCTCGCCGGCAGTGCTCTCCTCTCCGCTCCCTCCTTTGCTGCCACCGAGCCTGGCGCCGAGCAACTCCAAGCCGGTACCCAAGCTCCCCTCCAAATCAGCCAGGGCGGTGAGAAAGAGACTCAAATCGCCCAGACCTACATCCCCTTGGTGGGCGAAGTGGGTACGGAATCCGTGCAGGGCACAGGCTTTTACCTCACCGTGGGTGCAGGTGCCGCCTGGCCATCCGACATGAACGTGCGGACCCGCAACTTTGATCCCAACTTCAACGGCGACCTCAACTTCGGTGGTGGCTTCTCCATCGACGGTGGCGTGGGTTACGACTTTGGTGCCATCCGTACGGAACTGACCTACGGCTACACCCGCTCCAGCGTGAACAACGTTGAGTTCGACAACGTCGAATTCGACTCCTCTGGCATCATCAACAAGAACGATGTGATGGCCAGCGTTTATCTGGACATCCCATTCGGCGCTTGGGTTCCCTACCTGGGTGGCGGTATTGGCTACACCAACTTGAGCACCCCCAGCCTCACCCTCGAGGGTAATCGTTCTGGCAGCACCAACCAGGGCCTCTTTGGCTGGCAGGCCAAAGTGGGTGTGGCTTACGTGCTGAACTGGAACACCGACATCTATGTGGAAGGCACCTATTCCGGTGCTGAAGGATTCTCCGGTAACAACGTCCGCTACGACTCCTACAACGATTTCGGCGCCAAGCTCGGTGTCCGCTACCGCTTCGGCTCCCCCGCCGTTGTGGTCGTTGAGCAGCCCGCTCCCGCGCCTGCTCCTGAGCCTGCTCCCATGCCCATGCCTGAGCCCGCTCCCGCTCCCATGCCTGAGCCCGCTCCGATCCGCGGCCTCTGGTGATCAGGCTTCGGCCGTCCTGTTCTGTGCTTTAGGGAGCGGTTCACCGCTCCCTTTTTTTTGCCTTTGGAGGGCTGTTGGTCTTTCAGAAGGCCTGGATCCAGGGATACACCTGCAGGTCGGTCCAGATGCCTTCGCGCCAATAGATGTTGCTCTTCAAGGGGCCTTCCACCTCCTCAAGGCTCTCCGCTTCAAAGAGGCCAAACACATGGGTGCTCCCCTCGGTGGGACCGAGGGTGAGCAGCACCCCCTGATCTTTCAGGTGCTGCAGCTCGGCCAGGTGTTCCTGCCGAAAGGGTGTGCGCTTTTCGAGGGCGTTGTCGCAGTAGGTGCCCCACAGGACAAATTTCATCGCGGAATGTGCTGTCAAGCGTCAAGGTAGGGCTTGATGTTGACCTCGCATGGTTGGGCTGCCCCGACCCGTCCCAGCTCAACGCCTTGGGGCGGTGCTGGCTCCAGTGATTCCCCGTTTGGGAGACCTGATGCGCCGCCGGCCCGATGCCCTCTCCCTGGCCCAGGGCATGGTGGGCTGGGCGCCACCTCCGGGGGTGCTGGATGCCGTTCGCCAGGCTGTGGAGCAGCCGGGGTTTTCCCTCCATCGCTATGGCTCCACCTGGGGGGAACCGGCCCTGCTGGAGCAGGTGGCCCGCAAGCTGTCGAGCGACAACGGGCTGGATCTGGAGGGGGCGGCCCTGGTGGTGACCAGCGGCAGCAACATGGCCTTTGCCGCCCTCGCCCAGGTGATCTGTGATCCAGGCAGCGAGGTGATCCTTCCCCTGCCCTACTACTTCAACCACGCCATGGCCGTGCAGCTCGCGGGGGGCGTGGCGGTGGCCGTGGATGGGGGGCCCATCCCCGATCCTGCCCTGCTGGCGGCGGCCATCACCCCCCGCACTCGGGCGATTGTCACCATCTCCCCTTCCAATCCCAGCGGCGTGGTGCTGCCCCGGGCCGTGCTCACCGCCATCAACCAGCTCTGTGCCAGCCACGGCCTGCTCCATATCAGCGATGAGGCTTATGAGCTGTTCGTGCACGGCTCAGAACCCCACTTCAGCCCCGGCAGCCTGGCGGGGGCTGGGTCGCACACGGTGTCGCTCTATTCCCTCTCGAAGGCCTATGGCCTGGCGGGCTGGCGCATGGGCTACGCCGCCTTCCCACTATCTCTGCAACCCGCCCTGGCCAAGGTGATCGACACCTTTGAGATCTGCCCCGCCCTGCTGAGCCAGCGGGCGGCGGCGGCGGCCCTGGCCACCGATCCCGCCTGGGCCATGGAGCGGGTGGTTGGTCTGGCGCCCCGCCGCGCCCAGCTGCTGGAGGCGGTGCGGCAGTGGCAGGCCAGGGGCTGGCCCCTGCGCCTCTGGGCCGAGCCGGACGGGGCCTTTTATGGGCTGCTTGTGGTCGATGGTTTGAGGAATGGGGGGGGCCAACCCCTCAACAGTGATGGGCTGATGGAGCGGCTGGTGCTGGAGAACGGCGTGGCCACCGTGAGCGGCAGCGCCTTCGGGCTGGAGCTCCCCGGGACCTGTGTGGTGCGGCTGAGCTACGGCATGCTCGGGGACGCGGATCTCGCGGAGGCTTTGCAGCGCTTGGGCCGCGGTCTGGAGCGCTTTGGGCTCGCTGACCCGATGGGCTGAACAGGGTTCAGGGTTGGTCGAGGCCCCGGCGCAGCTCGGCGCAGAACCGACCTGCGGCCGCTCCCACGTCCTCGCCAGAGGCGTGGGCCGAGGCCATCACCTTCACCAGGGCACTGCCCACGATGGCTCCATTGGCTCCCCACTGGCGCACCTGGCGGGCTTGGTCGGGGCCGGAGATTCCAAATCCCACAGCCACCGGGCAGCCCCCCTGCTGCTGAAGGGCCTGCACCAGGGGTTCCACCCGGCTTTCCAGCGCGGCGCGCACACCAGTGACGCCGGTGACACTCACCAGGTAGGTGAATCCCCGGCTACTGGCATGGATGCGGGCCATGCGCTCGGCGGGGGTGGTGGGGGCCACAAGGAGAACCAGATCCAGGCCGTGGGCGGCAGCGATGGGCGAGAGCTTCTCCGCTTCCTCCAGAGGCAGATCAGGAACCACGAGCCCAGATGCGCCCGCTTCGGCAGCTTGGCGGCAAAAGGTGTCCATGCCCCGGTTGAGCAGGGGATTGCTGTAGGTGAAGAGGATCACTGGAACCGTGAGCTGCCCCTTCAGGGAGTGGAGCAGCTCCAGCACGGCCGCGGGGGTGGTGCGGCCCGCCAGGGCTCGGGCGGCGGCGGCCTGAATCACCGGGCCATCGGCCAGGGGATCGCTATACGGGATGCCCAGCTCGATCAGATCGGCCCCGTTGGCCTGCAGGGCCAGCAGGGTGGCGGCGGTGGTGGCCAGATCCGGATCGCCGGCCATCACAAAGGGCATCAACGCGCAACGGTTCTGGTCCTGCAGAGAGGCAAAACGTGTGCGGATGGGGGTGCTGGGGGCAAGGCTCATGGGGAGCAAGCCTATTCGTCAGACCGCACCGGCTTGGCGGGGAACTGGCCCACCTCCTGCAGCAGCCGGGCCTGCTCATCCGGGCTCAGGGCATCGAAGCGAGCCAGCAATTCCGCATCGGTCTGGGCGTCATAGGTGGCCCTGTAGCGGCGGCGCTGCTCCATGTAGGTCATCTTCCCGGTGACAACCCGGAACAGATAGGAGCTGGTCCAGCCCACCACCACCACCATCAGCAGGGCGGAGGCCGCAATGCCCGGTGTGAACCCATCCATCCCCGTGGCCTGGAACACTCCGTAGCCCGCCCCACCCAGAGCGAGCACGCCCAGCCCCAGCAGGAGAGCCTGGCCGCGGGTCAACCGCCCACCTCACCCTGGCCGGCCATCCGGAAATTGAGAAAAGGGGCGAAGAGGATCATGCCGGGGAAGAAAAGAAACACCAACCCATAGATGGCGGTGCGCTCAATCTTGCCCATCAGGTTCCAGCGAGTTTTCAGCCACCAGATCAGGGCCAGGGGGATCACCACCAGGTACAACCCTCCCAGGAGCCCATAGGCCCCCAGTACCAGGAGCGTTTCGGTGGTGAGCTGGCTCAGAAACCCCGGTAGGGCCACGGTAGGGACGCAACATCGTTGAAATCTAAGATGGATCCGCGGGGGCATGGCGGAATCGGTAGACGCAGCGGACTTAAAATCCGCAGGTCGCAAGACTGTGGGGGTTCAAGTCCCCCTGCCCCCATCGCTGAGGAGCCCTCAGACCCATTTCCATAAGGAAAGATTGAACACGTCCGTTGCCTCTCCGCGGACAGCTGGATAATTGGGATCACCAGCCTCGCCAGCCATGGTTGTTCTCCAGAGCACCACCGGGGCCATGGCAGTGGGAATGAACCTGGAGAACATCGTCGACTGGTCCCCGGCCTGGACCTTCTCCGATGCCTTCCAGGCCTCCCGCCCCTGGATCTCCCACACCTTCAACACTCAGACCTGGGACACCACCTGGGATCCGGCGGTGGCGCCGCTGCTGGATCTGGATGCCAACGGCAATGTGCGCTCCCTGCAGAGCTGGACAGCCAATGGGGTGCCCATGCGGCAGTTTGCGGGAACGCTGATGTTCCGCGATCTTGATGGTGGCTATCCCGGCGGCACCTATCAGGCCGAATGGGACGGAACCGGAGTGGTGAGCTTTGGGTTTGATGCCGTAGTGATCGCCAGTGGCCGCACGGGTGCAGGCAGGAACTTCGCCACGCTCCAGGTGTCGCCCACCAGTGCGGGCATCTACATGCGGATCGAGGAAACGAGCGTTGCCGATCCGGTGCGGAATTTCCATGTGTGGATGCCGGATTACAACGGCCAGAGCTTTGTGGGCCAGCGCTGGCAACCCGGTGCCACCTTCCTGCCCTTCCACCCCCTCTTTCTGGAGCGACTGGCACCTTTCGGCACTCTCCGGTTCATGGGGATGCAGGAAACCAACACCTCCGGGATCCAGACCTGGGCTGATCGACGCGACAGCCTGGACATCCGCCAGGGCTCCGGGTCCGGGGCAACCCCCAGTGAACCGCTGGTGAATGGTGTGTCACTGGAAGTGATGGTGGCGCTCGCCAACGCCCTCGACGCTGATCCCTGGTTCAACATGCCCCACCAGGCCGATGACACCTTCGTCCGGAACTTCGCCACCTACGTGCGGCAGAACCTTGAGCCAGGACGGAAGATCTATGTCGAATGGGCGAATGAGGTGTGGAACTTCGGCTTCGGCTTCGAAGCCTCCCGATGGGTGGCGGATCGAGCCCTTGCCGCGGGTCTGGATCCCAATCTCGGCCAGTGGATCGTTGCCGGCCAGGAAGCCAAGCGCGACATGGACATCTGGTCGGAGGTGTTCTCCGGCCAAACCACCCATCAGCTCGTGCGCGTCGCCGCCGGCTGGGCAGCGGTCGACTGGGTAACCAACGAAATCGCCCTCAACATGGGCGGAGCCTTCGACGCGATCGCGCTGGCGCCCTACATCACGCCCACGGATGCCCAGCGGGCCAGCTACTCCGCCAGCACAACGGTCGATCAGGTGATCGTCGACACGCGCTCCAACATTGCAACTTCCCTGGAGTGGGTGCGCAATCACCATCAACTGGCAACGGACTGGTCGACGACCCTGGGCCGTCCGATCCAGCTCCTGGCCTACGAAGGTGGGGCCCATCTCGACGGACGCAATGCCCCCTATCAGGGGGCCTTCCACGGCGCCAGCAATGATCCGCGGATGGGCGATATCTACACCGAATACCTCCGGGGGCTGGATGCGGCCGGGCTGGATCTTTATGTGGATTTTCAGTTCACCGGGAGCGCGACGGCTGGGCCATGGGGTGATTTCGCCAAGCTCCATCGCATGGATGAGCCTCTGGCTACGGCCTATCGCTACAACGCCGTGGCTGCGGCCGCCAACCCCCTGCCGGCCTTCCCCGGCGCTGAGGGTTTTGGAGCCATGGCCACGGGGGGACGTGGGGGGCAGGTGATTTACGTCACCACGACAGCGGCGTCTGGACCGGGTTCCCTGCAATGGGCGATTGATCAACCTGGTCCGAAATACATATTGTTCAAGGTCAGTGGTCTCATTGATGCGCGCATCCACCTGCGCAATGGGGATGCCACCATCGCCGGCCATACCTCTCCAGGGGGGATCACGGTTCGGGGCTTTGTCACAGACGAAACACCGTTCCAGGATCAGCTGGTGGCCACTCCAGCGGACTTTGCTGAAAACTGGATTCTGCAGCACATCCGGATCCGTCCTGGCCTGAATGGCCCCAGTGATGATGGTCTGCGCTTGCGCTACACCCGCAATGCGATTGTCGATCATGTTTCGATCGCCAATGCCACGGATGAGGCCGTCGAGATTTCCTATTCCAATAACATTACGATTCAGAATTCATTAATCGCCGAAACCCTGGGTGGCCACGCGTTCTACGGCGGCATGTTGATGAATTATTCCAATCCTGCCCACGGGTTTGCATTGGATAATCTTTCAATCCACCACAATCTCTTCAATCGCATTGAGGGGCGTCTGCCCGAGGCTTCCAGGGAATCTCTGGCCGCTGCCAACAGCACGATGAATCTGGAGATTTCCAGCAATCTTTACTGGGACCCCCGTTTCTTCATTGCCTTAGGCGCGAACACTGGTCAGCTTACAAATTCAGCTGGCACTCCCTACCCCATTCACTATCGACTGAACGCAGTCAACAATTACTTCCAGGCCAATTCAGCCTTTCCCTATGGCATGTGGGATGACCAGATTCTCAGGGAGACGTCAGCCCCTTTGAATGAACTGCATGTGTCGGGAAACAGGATCAATCTCTATCCCACACGGTCTGATTATGAGTTGTTCTATTGCTGCAACGATTATCCACTTGAACTCAATCCTGATCCCACGTCACGGCTGGCCCAGAACAGAACAACGCGCCATCCCTTTCCTGCCATCAATTACACGCCTGCGCTGAACCTTTCCTCCGTGTTGCCCAATCGGGTCGGCGCCTGGCCACTGGATCCGATGGACACCCGTCTCCTGCTACCCGTTCGCGAGAATCGCTTTGATCCGGCCAGCAGTAGCACCAACCCCTATGGCGATGCCTATCTCACCTCCAATGCCGGCACCCCACCGCCGCCCCCTGTGGATACGGATAGCGATGGCATGCCCGATGACTGGGAAACAGCGAAGGGGCTGAACCCTCTGGTGGCCAATCCCAACGGCACCAACCTCTCCGCGGCCGGCTACACCAACCTGGAGGTCTATCTCCACGAACTGGCTGACAGGCTGAAATCCCCCCCGCCTCTGCCTTCCATTACCCTCGCCATCAACCTCGCTTCCCTGGCAGAAGATGGGACAGCGAATCTGATTTATACGTTTACAAGAACAGGGAGCACGACGTCTTCTTTAAGCGTGAATTACAGCGTGGGAGGAACCGCGACGCTGGGGACGGACTACACAGGGATTGCAGGAACACCAGCAACAATCACCTTTGCCGCGGGATCTGCAACAGCCACGGTGACGGTGGATCCCACGGCTGATGCTGTGGTGGAAGCCGATGAAACGGTTGCTCTGACGCTGGCGGCCGGCACGGGTTACACC
>JBIIHR010000031.1:0-8207 GCA_044235655.1 Cyanobium sp.
CCGGTGAGCTGGAAGGCGAGGGCCTGCTTGCAATCCGCCGTTTCACCGGCCTTGGGGCGACACCCCTTGTAGAACTTCAGCCAGTTCACAGGGATGTAGTGGGTAAATCCGGCCCGCACCCGGTTGAAGGTGGGGGAATCGGGGCCCACGGAGATGAATTGTTCCGTGCCGATGCTGAGGAAATTCCCCTGGGTGGGATTGCGGGGGTCGTTGAGGGTGTTCATGGTGGCGGCCAGGCGCACCCCAAACAACTGGTTGTTCTCCGCACAGTTGTAGGCAATGCAGATGATGCCGTCCTCATCCACCTTGCCGGCGTAATCCTCCTTGAAGGCATTGGTGGACACCCCATAGGGCATGTTGGCGCCGGAGTAGTTGATCGGCGTCACCTGCTGGGCACTCAGGCCCAGGATCATGTTCCACTTGGCCCGCTTGAAGGGATTGCCCCCGTTGAGTGGACGCACCACCTGGATGTTGCCGCCCACCCGCTGGATCACCACCGAGTTCCCATCAAAGTCGTACCAGCTGGTATCAGGATCCGCGTCCTGGGCCTCCTGCACAGAGCCGAAGACCTTCCCTTCAGGGTTGTTGTTGTTGTTGATGTTGTAGGCCACCGACGAGCCTGGCGCCTGATAGAAATCGGAGGCTGTGTAGATGCTCCCGTTGTCCTGGCTCTGGAAGATCTGGGGCACGTCCCGGCTGATGAAGCCCCGGATCCGCAGGGCCGTTCGGAAGGGATCTCCCTTGATCCAGGGATCGGTGAAGCTCACATCTGCCAATCCACCGAATTGGCCATAGGTGAAGCTGGTGGCCACGTCCCAGGCCCGTCCCAGCAGGTTGCTGTCCTGCACCTGCACCTGGCCGAACACCCCCTGGCTCTGGCTGTAGCCAAGGCCGCCGGAGAGGGATCCGGTGGCCTGCTCCACAATGCCCAGAACGATGGTGATGCGTCCCGGATCGGATGCTTCGGGACGCAGGGTCACCTTCACATCGCTGAAGAGACCCGTGCCGTAGAGGCGCTTGATGTCATCCTCGAGATTGCGGCGATTGAAGATCTCGCCGGGCTTCATGGAGATCTCCCGGGTGATCACCCAGGATTTGGTCTTGCCCCGGATGGGCTTGCCTTTGTCATTGGTGGCGGAGCCTTCCTTGTTGAGGAACTGCACCTCCACACCGTTCACCACGCCCTGGCGCACTCCCAGAACCAGCTCCCCTTGCGGGCTCACCCTGTTGGGGCCCGTGACCCGGGCCAGGGAGTAGCCCTGATCGGCGTACCACTTCTGAAGTTCCTGGATGCGGCCCTGAAGGGTGTTGAGGTTGATGGTTTTGCCGTAATCCGCAGCAAAGGTGTCCTGCACCACGGTGGCGGGCAACTTCGCATCCTGGGGATCGAGGGTCACCTTGGTGAGCACGGGGTTGGGCACCACCTTCACCAGCAGGCGCACCCCCAGGGCCGAATCCACGGGCTCCAGGCGCACATCGGAAAACCATCCGGTGGCGTAAATAGCGGACAGATCCTTGCGCAGGTCGCTGCGCGTCACCTCGGTGCCGGGGGTGACGGCCATGGCGGCATAGGCCGCCCGTTCGATCCGCTGTTTCTCTGGATGGCCATCCAGTCCCTGGATCACCACCTCACTCAGCAACACCCGTGGTTCGTTATTGGCGGACGGGTCGGGCTTGGCCACCGGGCGGCCATCGGTGGGCACGCTGGCCCCGCCAGGCGCCCCTGCTGGCGCTGGAGAGGCTGGCGCCGCTTCCGTGGCTTCGCCGGGGGTTGGAGTTGCCGGTTCACCGAACGGTGTGCCCTCAAACCCGTCGAAGCGGGTGCTCCCCGGTACAGGTGCCGGGTTGCCCTGGGGAGGATCGAACGGACTGCCCTCAGGGGCGCTGCCGGCTGGAGCATCGCCAGGGGTGGCCTGGGCCACCAAGGTGGGTTGGTCGGGAACTGGGGGAGGCGCCACGAGCAGGGGGTGGTCCTCAGCCAGGGCGCTCCCCTGGCTGAGAAGCACCAGGGAGAGAACGGGGAGCGCTGCTGCTAACCCGGGCGATCGGGACGGCTGAAGGGGCGTCGTTCGGGGGCGATCGCCAGGCATGACTCCTCTGCTGCGCGGCAATGCCGCAATTCCGGCAGACCTTACCGATAAACCCCGGGTTCAGGACAGACCCCTTCGACCCGTTTGAGGACCTCCCCGTAGGCCTCGACCACTCCGCCGAGATCCTGTCGGAATCGGTCCTTGTCCAGAATCCTGTCCTGGGCATCGTTAATCGCCCTGTCCCAGAGCCTGCAGGTGTCGGGACTGATCTCATCCGCCAGGAGCAACTGGCCCCCCGGGCCATGGCCCAGCTCGATCTTGAAATCCACAAGCTCCAGGCCCACCCCTGCCAGCAAACTTTGGAGTCCCCCATTGATCTGGCGGGCCAAGGCCTCGATCTCCTTTCGTTCGGCGGGCGTCACCAGGGCCAGCCGGTCGAGGCGAGCCTCCGTGAGCAAGGGATCCCCCAGGGCATCGTCCTTGTAGTACAGGTCGAGCAGGGGAGGCTCCAGGAGGGTGCCGGGGGCCACGGGAAGCTGGCGACACAGGGATCCGGCCGCCACATTTCGGATCACCACTTCCAGGGGCAGGATCTTCACTGCCTGCACCGCCATCCAGCAGGGCTGGAGCATGCCCAGATAGTGGCTGGCAATGCCTCGGGAGGCCAGATGTTCAAAGATCAGGGCCGAGATCCGGCAGTTCATCTCCCCTTTGCCAGCCAGGGAGGCCTTTTTCGCCGCATTGAAGGCCGTGGCGTCGTCCTTGAACTCCACCGCCAGCACATCGGGCCGATCGGTGGCATGGATCCGCTTGGCCTTGCCCTCGTAGAGCAAGGCGCCCAGTTGGAAGGGAAAGGTCATGGGGTCGGGGGCAAGGGCGAGGGGGGGGCAGGCGAAGGAGGGGCGGAGGGGGCCGGGAAGGCATGGCCTCCGGGCGCCCGGGGGGAGCGGAGCTGTTGCTCCAGCTGGCGTACCCGCTGCTGGGCCGTGGGATCGTCCCGGCGCAGGAGCCACTCCCCATAGGCATCATCCAACCGGGGGCTCAACCGCAGTCGGCGCCCCCGGGCGCGGTCACTGGGCAGGGCGGCCTGGGCATCCAGCAGGTCGCTGACCAGGCTCCAGGCCCCGGCTGCCGCGGCCTGCTCGAGGGCGGTTTCCAGGATGGCCTCCCGCTCCTCCAGGGGCAGCTCCTGCAGCAGGGCCGCGGCCTTCACCATCTGCTGGGCCCCCAGGGCACCTGGGGCGCTCTGGCGGAGCAACAACCGCCCTGCTGCTTCCGGATATCCACGGGCTTCCAGGTGGCCCGCCAGCACCTCCACGGCGGAACGGCTCACCACCGTGCCATCGTCCCGCCGACGGATCGGCAGGGTGAGCTGGCTGAGGCGCAAGTCCGTCCCACCGGTGAGCCGGTCGAGGGCCAGGGCTGCCCGGCGATGATCCAGAGCGGCCGTGGCGGCCCGCCACTGGAGCAGGAGCCACTGCACTCGCTCCGCCCCAGGCCCGGGCCCGTAGCGGTCCAGCACGGCCAGGGCCCCATGGGGGGCCCGACAAGTGAGGAGCACCTCCGCATTGGCCAGCACCACGGGTAAGGGCTGGGGGGCTGGCCGCACCTCCAGGAGCCACTCCCGCAACAGGCGCAGGCGCAGCAGGTTGTCTTCCTGGAGGATCTGGACGCAGGCCAGGTTGAGTTGATCGAGGTCGTTCTGTTTCAGGAGGGCGGCGAAAGCCTCCTCGCTCAGGGGAGGAGGCGGCCCTGAAGGGGCCGGCGCAACGGGCTCCGCCAGCGCAGGAACAGCCAGGCTGGGGCCACTCAGGCGCTGGGAGCGGGGCACTGTGCCCGGCGCGGCCGGGGCTGCCGAAGTCCCCTGTTGGCTCCATCCCGCGGCGGGGAGAAGGGGCACCAGGGCCAGCAAGGCCCCGATGGTGGATCTCACAAGCGCGGTCGCGGGGACGGAGAATGGCAGGGTGGCCACGAGCGAGGCTGCGCTCCGCCCAACCTATCGGCTGCCGGCATCCCGTCGGCCCTGCCCCTCCCCCCTTTGTTCCGTTCCCATGGTGTCCCCGGTTCCTGCCCAGGCTTCTGCGGCTTTGCCCCTGGCCCCGGCCCGGATTCTTGTGGTGGGCGGTGGTGCGCGGGAAAATGCCCTCGCCTGGGCCCTGGCGCGCAGCCATGGGGTGGAGGGCGTGTGGGTGGCGCCAGGCAATGGGGGCACGGCGGAGGTGGAGGGCTGCCAGCAGCTGGCGATCGCGGAAACCGATGGGGAGGGACTGCGGCAGGCCGCCCACGCCCACCGCATCGAGCTGGTGGTGGTGGGTCCGGAGGCGCCGCTGGCGGCGGGCCTGGCGGACGACTTGCGCAACGCCGGCCTGGCGGTGTTTGGTCCCGGGGCCGAGGGAGCCCTGCTGGAGGCCAGCAAGCAGTGGGCCAAGGGACTGATGGAGGAAGCCGGCGTGCCCACTGCTGGCCATTGGTGCGCCAGCAGCGAGGGGGAGGCCCTGGCGGTGCTGGCGCAGCAGGGCACCCCCCTGGTGGTGAAGGCCGATGGGCTGGCTGCCGGCAAGGGCGTCACCGTGCCCGCCACCCTGGAGGACTGCCGCCAGGCCATCCGGGAGGTGTTTGATGGGCGCTTCGGGGCAGCGGGCGCCACGGTGGTGCTGGAGCAGCGGATCGAGGGTCCCGAGGTGTCGGTGTTTGCCCTCACCGATGGCGAGCAGGTGGTGCTGCTGCCCCCGGCCCAGGATCACAAGCGCATTGGCGAAGGGGATACGGGCCCCAACACCGGCGGCATGGGGGCCTATGCCCCCGCCCCCTTGCTGGATCGGGAAGGGCTGGAGGAGGCCCGCCGGCGGGTGATCGAACCCACCCTGGCGGCCCTGCGGGCCCGGGGGATTGACTACCGGGGCGTGATCTATGCGGGCCTGATGCTCACCGCCAGTGGCCTGCAGGTGATCGAGTTCAACTGCCGCTTCGGCGATCCGGAATGCGAAACCCTCATGCCCCTGTTGGGGCCGGAGCTGGCGGCGGTGTTGCTGGCCTGTGCCACGGGTCGCCTGGCGGAGGCCCCCCCCCTCACGATCCAACCGGGATGCAGCGCCTGCGTGATCGCGGCGGCGGCGGGCTACCCGGGGACGGTGCGCAGTGGCGATGCCCTGGTGGGTCGTCCGGAGCCCCATCCCCAGCGGCAACTGTTCCATGCGGGCACCCGACGGCGGCCTGATGGGGACTGTGAAACCAGCGGCGGCCGGGTGCTGGCCCTGGTGGCCCAGGCGGAGGATTTTGATGGGGCTTTCGCGCGGGCCTATGAGGGTCTGGCCCAGGTGCATTTCGAGGGCATGCAGTTTCGGCGCGACATCGGCCACCAGGTGAGGAGGCAGGAGCCATGAACAGCGAACGCACCTGGCGGGAGCGGCTGGCCCGGTGGTGGGCGGAATTCAGCCTGCAAACCAAGCTGCTGGCCGTGGCCACCCTGGTGGTGAGCCTGCTCATGACGGGCATCACCTTCTTTGCCCTCAACGGCATCCAGAAGGACGCCCGCATGAGTGACACGCGCTATGCGCGGGATCTGGGCCTGCTGCTGGCCGCCAACGTGAAACCCCTGGTGAGCCAGGGCACGAAGGGGGAGCTGGCGAATGTGGCAGAGCGGTTCTGGCAGACCAGCCGAAGCCTTCGCTACATCGTGTTTGCCGATGCGGATGGGGCGATCTACCTGGGCATCCCGATGGGAGCCGGGGGAGATGGCTCGGCCCCGGCCAACGAGCTGTTGAGCCGGCGCCTGGAGCTGCCGGCCGATCTCCCCCAACGGCCGGATAACCCGCTGATTCGCCAGCACCTCACCCCCGATGGCCAGGTAACGGATGTGTTCGTGCCCTTGCTCGATGGGGACCGGTTCCTGGGGGTGGTGGCCCTGGGGATCAATCCCAACGAAACCCTCCTGGCCAGTGCCGCCCTCACCCGGGAGGTGACCGTGGCCGTGTTCATCTCGATCTGGGTGCTGGTGATTCTTGGATCGGTGTTCAATGCCCTCACGATCACCCAGCCGGTGAAGGAGCTGCTCCGGGGCGTGCGCTCGATTGCGGGGGGCAACTTTGAAACCCGCCTGGCCCTGCCCGTGGGCGGGGAGCTGGGTGAACTGCTGGAGGGTTTCAACACGATGGCCTCCCAGCTGGAGGCCTACAACGAAGCCAATATTGAAGAGCTCACCGCCGCCCAGGTGAAGCAGCAATCCCTGATCGCCACCATGGCTGATGGGGCCGTGCTGCTGGATGAGGAAGGCCGGATCGTGCTGGCCAACCCCACGTCCCGCCGCCTGTTCCGTTGGGAGGGGCGCAATCTGGAAGGGAATGGTCTGGAGAATGAATTGCCGGAGCGCTTGGCCATGGAGCTCCATGGCCCCCTCACCTCCCTGATCATCGGCGAGAAGGAATCGTCGGATCTGCGCTGCAGCGTGGGTGATCCGGCGCGCACCTTGCGGATCGTGCTGCAGGCGGTGCGCGATGCCAGTGGCGAAAGCCTCAAGGGCATCGCCATGACGGTGCAGGATCTCACCCGGGAGGTGGAGCTCAACGCCGCCCAGAGTCGGTTCATCAGCAACGTGTCCCACGAGCTGCGCACGCCCCTGTTCAACATCAAGAGCTATGTGGAAACCCTCTACGACCTGGGCGACCAGCTGAGCGAGGAGCAGAAGAAGGAGTTCCTCGGGATCGCCAATGCCGAAACCGATCGTCTCACCCGGCTCGTCAATGATGTTCTGGATCTCTCCCGGCTGGAATCCGACCGGGAGTGGCAGCTGGAGCCGGTGGAGGTGGAAGTGGCGATGGAGCAAACCCTGCGCACCTATCGGCTCAATGCCCAGGAGAAGGGGGTGGGGTTGGAGCTGGTGAGCGAAGCCCAGCTGCCAAGGGTGCGGGGCAACTGGGATCTGCTGCTGCAGGTGTTCGACAACCTGGTGGGCAATGGCCTGAAGTTCACCCCCCCTGGAGGGCAGCTCACCCTGCGGGCCTACCCCTGGCCCGATCACTGCGCCATTGATCCGAGCACGGGACCTGGGGAGGCCCCCAGCTGCCCCCTGAGCTCCCCCTTGCCAAAGGTGAGGATCGAGATCACTGATACGGGATCGGGCATCAGCCAAGCGGATCAGGAGCGGATCTTCGAGCGGTTCTATCGGGTGGAGAATGCGGTGCACACGGAGGTGGGCACGGGCCTGGGCCTCTCGATCGTGCGCGGCATCCTCGAGAAGCACGGCTGCTCCGTGCACATGGTGAGCGAACTGGGGGTGGGGACCACCTTCTGGTTTGATCTCCCCCTGGAGGAAGCCGACAGCGATGAGCTGGCCGTTCAGGCCGAGCGTCGCCGCTACCAGGGTGAGCGGATTCTGGCGGCGTAGGTCCTGGAGGTGTAGGGATCAGTCGCGGTTGAACAGCCGTTGGGGCTGGCCGGCCTGGCAGCGCTGGCTCCACCAGCCCAGAAGAAACACCACGGCCATCGCCAGATAGCCCAGGGCCCAGGGGGCGCCCGTGCCCCAGCCCAGGTGGAACACGGTGTCGGCAGCGGTGAAGCGCCAGGCGTGCAGCAGGCCCAGCCAGGAGGCGGCAGCAGCCACCACGGCGCAGAGGGCCGCGGCGAGGAAGCGCTGATCGATCACGTACACGAGCATGGCGGCCAGAAGCATGGCGGCGACGATCTGGCCTTGCTCGAGGGCGAAGGCGCCCCCGGCCCACACGTCTGCCTGCAGGAGTTTGGGGATCAGATCGGGAGAGAAGGGAGCCGTGGGGGTGCCGGCGCCCCCGGCCCGAAGGCCCGCCTTGAGGAGCATGGCGCCCCAGCCGGCCAGCCCCGGCATCAGGCCCAGGGCCACGGCGGGGGCATGGCGGGCTGAAGTTACCTGGAAGGCCTGGGCAGCGATCACCAGGGCGATGTAGAGCACGATCGCCATCCCCGCCTCGATGGGCACCAGCTGGCCCACCAGGCCGAAGAGTCCCAGCAGGCAGCCCAGACCCATCACCAGGCCATTGAGCCAGGAGTAGCCCAGTCGGGCCCCCATGGCCTTCCAACCCGGGTGGCCGATGTAGATGGTGGTGGGAAAGCAGGAGCCCAGCAGGGCTGCCACGGCGGTGCCGATGCCGTTGATCAGCAGCGAGGGCTTCTCGGGATACCGATCCCCCGCGGCTTCGGCGCTTT
>JBIIHR010000045.1:0-7235 GCA_044235655.1 Cyanobium sp.
ACAAGATGGGTATGAGGCACACATAGGAAAAACCCATGTACTTCACATACCAGTTGTGATACGCGAGAACAGAGAAAAAAAGCAGAGATGATGCCACAGAAGAAATGAGAATCAAGCCGACCCCTTGGAGATCAAGCACGCTTCGCAAAGACGAATAATAATTAATTTTGCTGTGGGTGGCCTTCTTTTGAAAGAAGAAACAACTGGCGAGAGTCGTGATGGCCAGAAGAGCTGTGAGTTGGACGAGTGGGCTGGTTAGGGAGAATTCTTCACCCCTGAAGCGGCTGAGGGTAAAGGCATAGCCATCGGCAATAGCAAAATGATTGCTTGTAAGCAGCTGGACGATGGGTGACAGATCTAACCAGTAGTCATCATGAGATGTTGCATGTGGTTTGAGCCAGGTGGAGTATGGGTAAACAGCAAAACTGAGGAGAAACCTAAGGCTGTTAAGCACAGCGGCTTTGGCATAGGAGAAAGGATCCCCATAGCGATTGATTAAACTGACGACAGAAGACTGGTACTCGGGAAGATTGGAGTAGGCTGTTATTGAAAAGGAGTAATGGACGAACGAAAAGATGATCAGGACGGCCGATAAGAGATAGAGAACAAAGGTTGTGTTTCGCGCAAGGCCAATAGAATTGTGCAGAGGCACGCCTGTTTTGAAACTCCGTAATTTCAGAACTCCCAGAATAACAAAAGGAGCCATGCAGATCAGGCCATAGCTTTTGCAGGTCGCCGCATAAACGGTCAAAAGCAAGGCGGAGCAGAGCAAGCTCGATAGACGAAACCTTCCCGTATGTCTGAGGAATGCCAGCGCCGTCAGGCAGGACATGGCGAAATAAACTGTGATCACGAGATCATTTTTTGAAGATATGGCTTGAAAGATCTGTTGGTCAGAAGAGATGATGAGGCAGATGGTGATGAGCTTTGCTGTTTCCAGCATGCAAGCCACTTTTGGCTGGGGATCATTTCTCTGCGAGCTGACAAGATCGCAGATGTTGATGAGTGCTCCAATCAGGACGATGAATTCCAGAGAGTTGACAATGCCTAATCCACGTAGGTTGCCAAGCAAGATGTCTGGATAATATAATAAATCATGCCCCAATGGGAAGATGGCCTGAGGCAGGGATGGCGAATGACTTATAAAGGGAGATCTGCGTATGAGCATATGCGCTATTCTTGCCAGATTATAAGTATACGAATCCCATGAGGTTGGACTTGAAATCAGGATTGAACAAAGCAAGACCAGGCAGATGGCCGATGCCGTAACAAGTGTCTTTGCTTTTGTTGTTTGTAAAAAATATCGCCTTAGGAGCGCACCTTCTCCCATGATTGAGAGGGGTGTTGACTGCTGAAGTTGAAGAAAATGACGAATCGTCTGAACCGCATTCCCCAGCCGAAGAGGCCGAAGAGCGAAAAAGGCAATGCCAGTGAGTGCATAGACGGCAAGCAAAAGCTTTGCATGATTCGTGGAGCCCAGGGGAATCAGAAAAAGATAGAATAAAAATAGAAAGCTTTGGCTTCCTGCAAAGGCAATGACCGGGATAATGGGTTTTGGTAAAGTTGATACCCGCGAAAGCACGGAAGCAGCAACGAACCACGTAATTAAAAGAAGAAGGCCTGAGAACATTTTAAAAACCGACAATTCAAGTCAGAGCCTGTGTGAGTCGTCTCGCCACGGCCAAGGGTGTGGCTCCCCCTTGTTCCCATTCCTTTGAGGACAGGCAGCCAGCCCGGGCGTGATCCAGGGCCGCCACCGCCAGTCCGCTCGCATCTGGTGGGCTTCCGCCCAAAGCCCCCAGCCGAGCTCCCAGGCCAGCTGCATAGCCCGCCAACCCATCCCCCAGCCCGGCTCGAGCCGCTTCCCCGCAAGCTTCCATGAGCTGCCAGCGGCGCCCATCGGCGGCGGCGATCACGCTGCGGGCTCCCTTGAGTAGAACGGTGGCTCCGCAGAGCCCTGCCGCTTCCGCGGCAGCCTCCAGCGGCGGCAGTTCCGCCAGTGCAGGCCAGAGCCGGCCGAACTCTCCAGCGTGGGGGGTGATCCAGGTGGGTCCGGCCCGTTCCTTCAGCCACTCCGGCTGGATCCGGTTCAGGCCATCCGCATCCACCACCAACAGTCCTGTAAAGGCCTGCAGGTCCTCCCACCAGGGCTCCCGATCCCCGTTCCCGCTGGCCCCTGCCGCCGGGGAGCCGAGCCCCGGCCCCACCAGCACCGCATC
Organism: Cyanobium sp.; assembly: GCA_044235655.1. GTDB lineage: Bacteria > Cyanobacteriota > Cyanobacteriia > PCC-6307 > Cyanobiaceae > Cyanobium. The sequence continues at coordinate 2,220 of JBIIHR010000045.1, forward strand.
CAGCCGCTCCAGGCCCCCTTCCGCCAGCGGCCGGTCCTCCAGCACCACATGGGGCAGCACCATCCAGAGCTGGTCGGCCACCCGCGCCGGCACCTTTGCCCGCAGGCTGCCCACCCCTGCAGCGGAGGCCCCCGCCAGGGCCAGGTGGGCAGCCCCCCGATAGGTGTCACTGCCGGCGATCACCAGCAACCGTCCCCGCTCGTATTTGCTTGAGGCGGGATCAGGCCGGGGTCTGGGAGCCCGGGCGCCATCCTCCATGCCCCCACCGGGCCCGCCCAGGCCCAGGGGTTGCTCCAGGGGCAGGCTGGCGAGCAGGGCCATGGGGAGCCCCAGATCCACCCGCTCCAGCCGGCCCACCCAGCGCAGGGCAGGATCCTGTACCAGGCCCTGTTTCCAGAGGCCGATGCAGAGGGTGAGATCGGCCCGGGCGGCCTGCCCGCCCAGCACCCGGCCCGTGTCGCTGCAGAGGCCGGTGGGCACGTCGATGGCCACCAAAGGGCCCGCCCTCGCTTGCTCCCGGCCCCTCAGCAGGCTCTCGATCGCCCCTCCCGGGGGCCGGCTCTGGCCGTTGCCAAACAGGGCATCGATCCAGAGGATGGAGTCCTCTGGATCAGGGGGCTCCTCCAGAACGGGGATTCCCAGCCAGAGGGCATGGCTCCAGTGGCGCTCCGTGAGGGGCTTGCGCCGCTCGAAGGGGCACCACAGCCGCACGGGCACCCCGGCCAGGTGCAGTTCCCGGGCCACCACCAGCCCGTCGCCCCCGTTGTGCCCGGGACCCACCAACACCACCACTCCGGCGGCCAGCGGGGGGCCGGGGTGGGGAGGGGTGCCCTCCAGCAGCCGCCGGCTCACGGCCAGGGCCGCCTTCTCCATCAGGGCCTCCACCGGCAGGCCGCTGGCAAAGAGCTTCTCCTCCAGGGCGGCCATCTGGGCGCCGCTCACCAACAGATGGTCGCCATCCCGGGCGGGCCAGGCCGGTGGTGCCCATTCAGGGACATCGGAGACGGTGGGGCTTGTCGCCACGGCAGGGCGGGTCGCGGGGTTCCATCATGGAAGGGGATGGCGCTCCGCATCAGCCCCTCTCTTGCCGCTCCAGGCGCCATGACCTCTTCCCCCACCGCTTCCTGTCTGCCCCCCCTCCCCCTGGCGGAGAGCCCTTGCACACCTGCCGGCGCCGCCACCCTGGAGCGGCTGCGTCAGTGGCCCGGCGACCATCAGGTGGTGGTGGGCCTCTCCGGCGGGGTGGACAGCTCCCTCACGGCCGCCCTGCTGGTGGAGGCGGGCTGGCAGGTGGAGGGGCTCACCCTCTGGCTGATGAGCGGCAAGGGGGCCTGCTGCGCCGAGGGCCTGGTGGATGCGGCGGCGATCTGCGACCAGCTGGCCATCCCCCACCACCTCGTGGATTTCCGCGAGCACTTTCAAAAGGAGATCGTGGCTTTTCTGGTGGAGGGCTACGGCGCCGGCCTGACACCCCTGCCTTGCTCCCGTTGCAACCGGGCCGTGAAATTCGGCCCCATGCTGGCCTGGGCCCGCAGCGAGCGCCGCATCGGCCGGCTGGCCACAGGGCACTACGCCCGGGTGCGCCATGCGGGGGAGGGCGGCGGCCGCCATCAGCTCCTGCGCGGGCTCGACCGCCAGAAGGACCAGAGCTATTTCCTCTACGACCTGCCCCAGGACGTGCTGGGTTCCCTGGTGTTTCCCCTGGGGGAGATGGCCAAGCCCGACACCCGCCTGGAGGCCGCCCGCTGGGGCTTGCGCACCGCCGCCAAACCGGAGAGTCAGGACCTCTGCCTGGCCGACCACCACGGCTCGATGAAAGCCTTCCTGGATGCCTATCTGCCTCCTCGCGAGGGAGAGATCGTGCTGCAGGACGGCACGGTGGTGGGCCACCACGATGGCATCGAGCACTTCACCGTGGGCCAACGGCGGGGGCTGGGGGTGGCCTGGAGCGAGCCGCTCCATGTGGTGCGCTTGGACGGTGCCTTCAACCGGGTGGTGGTGGCGCCGCGCCAGGAGGCCACCCGCTCCAGCTGCGCGGTGGAGGCGGTGAACTGGGTGTCGATGGCGCCACCGGAGCAACCGCTGGAGGTGGAGGTGCAGGTGCGCTATCGGAGCGCGCCGGAGCGGGCCCGGCTCGTGCCCAGTGGGGAGATGGCCCGGGGGGTGCGGTTGGAGTTCGCCGAGCCCCAGTTTTCGCTCACTCCCGGCCAGGCGGCGGTGTTCTATGCCGGAGAGGTGGTGCTGGGCGGAGGCCTGATCCAGGCCTGAGGGGGGATGGCCCGGGCCCAGGGCCCTTGTGGCCCCAGGCCGTTAGGGTGTTTTCATGCCTTGTTCGCGGATGTTCCGCAGGCCCATGATTCCCACCTCCGATCTCCACATCGTGGAAACCCGGCCTCTGGTGCCCCCAGAGGCCCTGCATCGGGAGATGCCGATCACGGAGATGGGTGCCCGCACGGTGCAGCAGGCCCGGGAGCGCATCAAGGCCATCCTGCACGCCGGTGACCAGCGCCTGCTGGTGATTGTGGGCCCCTGCTCCGTCCACGATGTGGAGGCGGCCAAGGAATACGCCACCGCCATCGCCAAGGCCCACCGTCAGCACCGCGACCAGTTGGAGGTGGTGATGCGGGTGTATTTCGAGAAGCCGCGCACCACCGTGGGCTGGAAAGGCCTCATCAACGATCCCCATCTCGATGGCAGCTACGACATCAACACGGGGTTGAGGCGTGCCCGGGGGCTCCTGCTCCATCTGGCGGAGATGGGTCTGCCCGCCGCCACCGAACTCCTCGATCCGGTGGTGCCCCAATACATCGCGGATCTGATCAGCTGGACCGCCATCGGCGCCCGCACCACCGAAAGCCAGACCCATCGGGAGATGGCCTCCGGCCTGTCGATGCCCATCGGTTTCAAGAACGGCACTGACGGCAGTGCCACCACAGCCATCAATGCCATGGAGGCTGCGGCCAAACCCCACCATTTTCTTGGGATCAGCCAGCAGGGCCATGCGGCGATCGTGTCAACCACGGGCAATCCCGATGGCCACCTGGTGTTGCGAGGCGGCAAGGGCGGCCCGAATTTTGAGCGGGAGCCCGTGGAGGCCGCCGCCGCCCAGCTGGCCCGCGAAGGCTTGCCGGCACGGCTGATGGTGGATTGCAGCCACGGCAATTCCAACAAGGACTACAGGCGCCAGTCCGAGGTGCTCCGAGACGTGGCCCAGCAGGTGCGGGACGGCTCGGTGCATGTGATGGGGCTGATGCTGGAAAGCCACCTGGTGGCGGGCAACCAGAAGATCCCGGCCGATCTGGCCCAGCTCACCTACGGCCAGAGCATCACCGATGCCTGCATCGATCTGGCCACCACCCTGGCGCTCCTTGAAGAGCTGGCAGCGTCTGTGAAGGAAGCCCAGGAGCGAGAGTTGGCGCCGGTCTGAGCTGGGAATATGTGCAGTTAAGGACCCAGCCACACCCACATCCCTGCCACGGCAAGGGGGACGGTGAGGTTGTCGATCCCGGCGCTGGCCCACTGCTCCACTCCCGTGGCCACGGCGGCCATGGCCAGCAGGGCCCAGGCGGGTGGAGCCGTGGCGGGCTGGAGCAGGGCCAGCCCCAGGAGCACGGCGGCCGTGGTGATCCCCATGACGGCTGTGCCCACCAGGGATCGGGTCTGCCCCAGCACCTGCCAGCGGGGAGAGGACACCAGGGGCCCCACCAACCCGGCCAGCCCATCCCCGAGGGCCATGGTCAGCACCCCGGCAACCACGGGCTCAGGCCGGGTGGGCCAGAACAGCCAGAACAGCAGGGTGATGGAAGCGCCATAGGCGATCGTGCCGTAGCTGTGGCGGTCGATGTCTTCGATGCCGGGCAGGATCCGCAGCCGATGGTTGAGCGCCGCCAACAGGGTTACCGCTCCGGCGACGGGCACGGCGATCGCCCGGTCAATGCCACAGGCCCAGGCCATCACCACCACCGGGCCTGTGCCGATGTGCACCAGCTTGCGGCTCCATTCCTGCTGGTTCGGCCAGCGCCGTTTCACCAGGGAGGCCAGCAGCGCCAGCACGGTGAGCCAGCCGCTGACCAGGGCAGGGCCTAGCCACGGCGGGCTGCCGAGGCCAACGCTCACGCCGCCTGCTGCATGTTGCTCATCAGCCGCAGCTTCATGATCGCTTTGGCCTCAAGCTGGCGCACCCGCTCCCGGGACACGTTGATCTGGCGTCCGATTTCCGCCAGGGTGAGGGGCTCCTCTCCGCCAAGGCCAAAGCGCAGTTTCAGGATCTTCTGCTCCCGCTCATTCAGCTGGGACAGCCAGGTGGTGAGGTGCTCCTTCTGGAGGTGGCTGTCCATGGAATCCAGGTGGCCGTTGCTGGCTGGATCGGCGATCAGCTCCCCAAGGGTGCTGCGATCCTCCTCTCCACGGGCGTGGGCATCGAGGGAGGCGCAGGGAGCGGTCTGGGCCATCAGCTCTTCGAGCTCCTCGGGCTCCATCCCCATCCCATGGGCCAGTTCCAGGCGATTGGGCTGGCGCCCCAGGCGGTGGGAGAGCTCCCGGGTGATGCGACGCATCTTGGAGAGCTTTTCGCTGATGTGAATCGGCAGGCGAATGGTGCGGGCGCTGTTGTCGATCGCCCGGGTCATTCCCTGGCGGATCCACCAGTAGGCATAGGTGGAAAATTTGTAACCCATTCCAGGATCAAATTTGTCCACCGCCCGCTCCAGGCCGATGGCACCTTCCTGGACGAGGTCGAGCAGGTCAAGCCCCTGGTTTTGATATTTCTTGGCCACACTCACCACCAGGCGGAGGTTGGCGGCCATCATGCGATCGCGAGCCCGCTGACCCATGCGGATCTGCCGTTTTTGCCGGGAGGTGAGCTCCTCCGCCGACAAATCCATCAGAGCTTTGCTCTTTTGGACGTGATGGGCGAGTTCGATTTCTTCAGCGGGGGTGAGCAAGGGCACCCTGCCGATGGTTCCGAGGTACCAACCGATGGAGTCGGTGTTGAGCCGACCCGTTCCTTTGGCGGCC
>JBIIHR010000032.1:0-8141 GCA_044235655.1 Cyanobium sp.
TCACCCCATGGCGCAGGGAACTCTGAGTCCAGGCCGGAGTTTCAAGCCAACCCTGAAGCTTGGCCATGGCCACGATGGAGCCACTGAAGGTGATCGCCCCCACAAAAAGCGAAACAGCGATGGAAACCCGTTCCACCAGACCGGCTTCGGCCCCTTGGAACAGGGCCACACCAAGGGCCACAAGGAGGGAGGCCAACCCACCGCAACCATTAAAGAGAGCGACCGTTTCCGGCATGGCCGTCATGGGAACCTTCATGGCCGTCACCACCCCGGCCAATCCCCCCAAGGCCAACCCCAGGGCGATCCAGAGCCAGGCTTCCGTTGAGGGTTGGGCTTGCAGCAGTAGGCCCACTACCGCCAAACCCATGGCCAGGGCGGCTAATCCATTCGCCGCCCTGGCCGATCGAACTTTGGACAGGCCCTTGATGCCCAGGGAAAGAAGAAGCACGGCCACCAGGTCCATGACCTGGGGCAGGTGGGAAAGGGAGAACGACATCAGGAGTTTCCTTTACGGCGAAACATGGCGAGCATGCGATCGGTCACGAGAAACCCTCCGATCACATTGAAAAGGGCAAATCCAAGGGAGATGGCTCCGATCACCTGCAGGGGGATGTTGCCCGCCGCCTGTTGAATCAGGGTGAGGGAAGCCAGCATGGTGATTCCACTGATGGCGTTAGCGCCCGACATCAGAGGGGTATGCAAGGTCGGCGGGACTTTGCCGATCAGTTCAAATCCCAGCAGGCTGCCCAACAAGAGCACCCAGAGGGATTGGGTCAGGGAGGTCATGAGGCAGTTCCTGCGGGAATGAGGGGAGCACCGGTTTGAACCACGTCATCGCGACGACAGGCTCCGGCGTGGGTAAGAAGACAGGCCTCCACGATGGGATCGTTCAGATCAAGGCGGAGGCCCTCCTCCTGATGGACCAGATGTTCGATCAGGGCAGCCACGTTGCGGGCATAGAGGGCACTGGCGTGATTGGGAACGGAGCTAGGGAGGGCTTCCGCTCCGATGAGACGGACCCCGGCTCGGATCACGGTGTCCCCCGGGACCGTTCCGGCGCAGTTGCCCCCCTGGGCCACCGCAAGATCCACCACCACCGAGCCAGGCCGCATCCGGTCAAGCATGTCTTCGGTGATCAGCCTTGGGGCAGGGCGGCCAGGCACCAGGGCCGTACAGATCACCATGTCGGCCAGGGCCAGCTGTTCGGAAAGCTGCTGCCTCTGTGCGGCCAAGAAAGCCTCAGACGCCTGGGTGGCGTACCCCCCCTTCTCCGAGGGAAGGTCCTGCTCGGAAGGTGGGTCCAGAAAGCGTCCTCCCAGGGATTCCACCTGCTCCTTGGCGGCGGCCCGCACATCTGAGACGTAGACCACCCCTCCAAGCCGCCGGGCCGTCGCAAGGGCCTGAAGTCCGGCCACCCCAGCGCCAAGGATCAACACCCTGGCTGGCTGGATGGTTCCGGCGGCCGTCATGAGCATGGGCACGTAGCGGTCCAGCTCGGCCGCCGCCAGGAGCACGGCCTTGTAGCCAGCGATATTGGCTTGGGAGGACAGCACATCCATCGACTGGGCCCGGCTGATGCGCGGCAGCAGTTCCAGGGCGATGGCAGAGATGGAGCGCTGGTTGAGAAGCCGTGTCAGCTCCTGGGCTCCATGGGGCGCCAGCAGACCCACGAGCAGGGATCCTTCCCGCATCCGCTCCAGGGCAGAGGGAGCGGGGGGCTGAACGCAAAGCACACCATCAGCGCCCGCCCAGTCAAGGTCGTCACTGTCCACCACAGAAGCGCCGATGGCGTTGTAGAGCCCGTCTGGGAAGCCTGCGGCCTCTCCAGCGCCTCGTTCCACTTCGATGTCGATGCGGCGGCCCTGCAGTCGACGAACGGTTTCGGGGGTCACGGCGACGCGCTTCTCGCCCGCCGTCCACTCCCGAGGTATGAGCAGTTTCATCCCGTCAGAGAAAGGGCCAATCCCACCTCGATAGACCTGACTAGCCATTGGAGGCAACTCATCCAGCCCATTTGTGCGGAGTCCCCCACCTCAGTCGTCGAAAGATGGAGATTTTCCAAGGAATCAGATTCAGCACCCAGACCGTGGTTAGGCCTGAGGTGCTGATCGAAATTGCCGCTCAAATGGCCTTATCCGCCCTGGATTGCCCCAATGGCTACTGCCACAGCCACCATGGGGGTCACAACGTCAATCGCGAAGAGGTTGAGCAGCAGCTCTCCAGCCACGGTCAGTCGTGGTGCGAACGGGTGGCCGAGAGAACCTATGAAATCGCCGTTGACAGCTTTTCGCAGATGGTGATGCCCAGCCTCAATCAGCAAGGCTGGCAAAGGCGCCACCTGGATTGGGAATTCAAGCTCTCCAATGAGCCAGCCGAAGTGGAGCGCACGGTGGTGGATGGCACGATCAATGCTCTTGAGAGTTTTCTTCGTAGTCGCGAAGTACAGCGCCTTTTTGTTGAGGAAGTTGTTCAGGGAACCCTGGCCGAGGCCAGCAAAAACAATCTGCGCAGCGTCGCCATTCGCTATTTAATTGAAAAAGAAATCCTCGTTCTTCTCAGTGAACAAAGAGAAGCCCTGCTCGACCGCATCGGCGAGGCACTGCGGGACGAGGCGAATGGCGATTTTTCCCGGGCCCGCCAGCAGGCCAGCGAGGGGATGAGGGAAGTGGAAGAGTTGTTGCTGAATCACGCAGAAGCCAACGCCTAACGTTTTAGCCATCCATCAGAGGGAGGGCTGCGACAGCAGCCTTCCTCATGCCAGACGTAAACGGATAAGACATTTTGTACCAGCTAACACCTCTGAAGATCAGTTGATCAGGCATAATCCAGCGGAGTCGATCGCTAAATATGGACGCCTCCGTGCATCGACGGGTCACTGTTGCTGTGTGTTGGGCACTGGCCCGCAGGGCAACCCTGGATGGATTTGAGCGGTTCGAGGACAGCTACGCGCTGACCGAGGAGTTCCGGGAATGGCTGGTTTCCCTGGAGACCCATCCTGAATTGATCAAAGACACTGCCTTGATGGTGCCTTCCAACCCTCGCTCAGAGCGGCCCGAAACAGACGGACTCCTCGAAATCTGAAGAATTTCTTAAAATATTCCTCCTGGACAGATTGAATCTCTCAATGCCCACGAGGCGTCCAACAGGGCCTAGGCTTAACACGTAGTCGCTCCGTGTTAGCCCATGAGCACCCAGGGCATCTCCTCTCTCCAGGCAGAAGACTTGGGACAGTCCCCTCACCCTCTTCAGAACCTGGTGATCATCGGGTCTGGGCCAGCGGGCTATACAGCAGCGATCTACGCGTCGCGAGCCAACCTCTCGCCCATGCTGATCACTGGGTTTGAAAAAGGGGGCATCCCTGGCGGCCAGCTGATGACCACCACCCACGTAGAAAATTACCCGGGGTTTCCTGACGGCATTCTTGGTCCTGAACTCATGGACCGCTGCCGCGCCCAGGCGCTTCGTTGGGGGACCCAACTGGTGGAAGCGGATGCGGTGCGCATCGATCTCGCCACCCACCCTTTTTCCATAGAAACATCGGATGGGGAAACCATCCGCACCCAGGCCCTCATCGTGGCCACGGGTGCCAGCGCCAACCGCTTACAGCTTCCCCAGGAAGAAAAGTTTTGGAGCCGAGGCATCAGTGCCTGTGCCATCTGTGACGGTGCCACCCCGCAATTTCGACAGGAGCAGCTTGCTGTCGTGGGGGGAGGAGATTCCGCCTGTGAGGAAGCTGTTTATCTCACAAAATACGGAAGTCATGTTCATCTGATTGTTCGCAGTCATCAGTTGCGAGCAAGTGCGGCTATGGCTGACCGTGTGCTGGCCAATCCCGCGATCACGGTTCACTGGAATTCGGAGGTTACTGATCTCAATGGCGAAGACTGGTTAGAACGTTTAACGCTTCGAGACCGAACAACGAATGCCCAGAGTACCCTAGAGATTCGCGGCCTTTTTTACGCGATTGGACATACACCAAACACGGATCTTTTCAGAGATCAACTGGAACTGGACAACAAGGGGTATCTCATCACTCGCCCTGGCAGACCAGAAACCTCCCGAGATGGAGTCTTTGCTGCCGGTGATGTGGCAGACGCAGAATGGAGGCAGGGGATTACGGCTGCAGGAAGCGGGTGTCAGGCAGCCCTGGCTGCCGAACGCTGGCTCAGCCATCACCAATTGGCCGTGACAGTTGCCCGACAAAGCATTGACCCTGAGCCGTCAGGCAGTCCAGTGAGAACGGCCACTAGCGACGCCGAAAATTTTTCAGCAGAGGCTCTCTGGCAAAAGGGCGCTTATGCACTGCGCCGTCTCTACCACGAAAGTTCAAAACCCCTGCTGGTGGTTTACACCTCCCCAACATGCGGGCCATGCCATGTGCTCAAGCCCCAGCTCAAACGCGTCTTAGCTGATCTGGGAGGGAAAGCCCAGGGCGTGGAAATTGACATCGAGGCAGACCATGAGATTGCTGCCCAAGCCAACATCACTGGTACGCCAACTGTGCAGTTGTTTATGAACAAAGAACTCAAGAATCAATGGCGAGGCGTCAAGCAGAGAAGTGAGTTTCGTCAAGCTATCGAGACCCTATTGGGATAGGCGACTAACGCCGTCTCGGCCCACCCGGTCGATTACCTGCAGGGCGGGGGTTGGCGGCTCCGGCATTCCGTTCCCTGTAGGTGATGCGCCCCCTGGTGAGGTCGTAGGGGCTGATTTCCACCAGCACCTTGTCTCCCGCAAGCAACTTGATTCGAAACTTGGTGAGTTTGCCAGCAGCCCTGCACAGACACTGGTGCCCTGCCGGTTGTTCAAGGGTTACCAGGTAAAAACCATTTCCTTGCTCTTTTTCAATCACACCAGACGTTTCGATCATGCGGAGAAGTAAGTCAAACAAACTACTGTCCCTACTCTAGGGGCCAAGACCACCCGTTCAGCGAGCCCTGACAACCCTCTTGTTCTACAAGCCCTATGGGGTGCTCAGCAGGTTCACCCCAGAGCCTGGAAGTCGCTGGGGCAATCTCGCGGAGTTCATCCCCATCCCAGAGGTGTACGCGGTAGGGCGGTTGGATGCCGATAGCGAGGGACTGCTGGTGCTCACCTCCCATGGTCGTTTACAGGCTCGCCTGAGTCAGCCCCGTTGGCGTCACTGGCGTACTTACCACGTTCAAGTGGAAGGGCTGGCCACCGAGGTCCAGCTAGAGCAGCTGCGAAAGGGGGTGTTGATCCAAGGCCGCTTGACGCTGGAAGCCAGGGTTGAACCTCTGCCCAACCCGTCCTGGACGCCAAGGAATCCACCCATCCGCACCCGACTGGCCATCCCCACCAGCTGGCTTGAACTCTCCCTTCAGGAGGGTCGCAACAGGCAGGTTCGTCGAATGACAGCAGCGGTTGGGCTGCCCACCTTGCGACTCATTCGAGTGGCCATCGACCTGAATGATGGTGCCCCTCCTCTCAGCCTGTCCGGCCTGAGTGGAGGGCAATGGCGCCATGTGAATCCGGCCGAAAGAGATCGTTTAGCGAGGTTGCTGGGTCAGCCCAGCACCTCAATCAATTGACGTGCCGTTTGCAATTGACCGAAATAATAATTAGCGCGTGCACGACGCTCAGGATCCTCAATCGCATCCAGGGCATCAAATCCAAGACTTTGCCAAAGCTCATGACCACAGGCTCTGTTCACCTCAAGGAGGGCTTCCTGCTCCAGGAGGCTCAGACGGCGCTGGAAGTTTTTAATCTGAGAAATGGACACGAGCGCAAGCGAGAACTGATCAATAGTACAGAAGAACCATAGGTCATCGCTTCAGAAGGGCAGTTTCTTCTTGGCGTCCTTGTCCAGATCGGCCTCCATGTCCTTGAGACGCTTGAGGATGGTGTCGTAGTACTCCTTGAGATACTGCTCAAGAGAGGTGGTTTCGGCCGGATCCAGTCCGAAGGCCGCGTAGCTCTCTTCCATGGAGGCATCTAGGGCCTCTCCTCCTCCCGTGACTCGATCAAAAGCCAATCGTTCTGCCACATTCACACTGGCATCAAAGAAACTGGCCACAGATCGCATCATCCCGAGAAAGACGGGGGGGACCCGCACAATCCGCGCCTCTTTTCCGGAAAACCTTTCACAGAGTTGGGTGATCTCGCCGGTGGTCCAAGCACGGGAGCCGAGCACAGGAAAAGCTTGCCTGGATGTTTCCGATCGGCTGAGAGCGGCCAGAGCGAATCGTGCCATGTCCTGGGTATTCATGTAGGCAATGGGTGTGGGAACACCACTAACCCAAACCGTTTGTCCTTCCAAAACTGGGATGGCGAATTGGCTGATTAATCCCTGCATGAAAGCCGCGCAACGGAGAATCGTGTAGTCCAAGTCAGAAGCCATCAACCATTGCTCTGAACAAGCCTTGATCTCCATCAGGGGAACATCCGGATGTTGATCAGCCTTCAAGAGGGAGAAAAAAATCAGACGTTTCACGCCCGATTTCTGCATGGCATGAAAGAGGTTTTGCTGGCCTGTCCAATCAACGGCATAACAGGAACCGGGATCCGAAGCCCTGGCTGTCGCAGCATCGATGACGACCTCCTGGCCTTCCAGGGCATAGGCAAGGCTGTCAAGGTCCAGAAGATCTCCTCTGGTCAACTCGCACCCCCATTCCTGCAAAAACGCCGCCCTCCTTGGAGAGCGCACCATGCAGCGCACGGAGTGCCCTTCCTCCAAAGCCCTCTTGGCGATCTGCCTCCCCAGGGTGCCTGTGCCGCCCACCACCAGAACCTGCATGACCCATGCACCTAAGCCGGCTGAGCCTAGGCGTGCAAAGGCCTGGGACGCGCCCCAAAGGGGCAGGATCTCAATCCTTCAGCACCTTTAGCAACAGGCTGCCCCCCAACAAGCCAACTGGAATCAAGACCCAAAACAGGGCAGCTGTCCCAAAAATCTCCGAAGCCATGATCGACGAGGAAGGTTGCTACCTATTTAGCAGCTCCTCCTGCCAATTCCTCGGCCATGGCAAGAATCACCTTCCAAGGCGCATCACTCCGCAAGTGTCCTGCCATCACACCGCTGGCTGTGGCCCCGTAACCCCCATCCTGCAAGCGCGCCAGCAGATCCTTCAAGGGGACCTGGGGCAACCGAAGCTGACGGGCGATCAGCGCGTTAGGCCAACATCGGGCTGGAAACCCCTGGTCCCTTTGCAGTCGACCGAGCAACAGAGCACCCTCTCTTGAAAGGCTAGAGGGAATGGTTCTGGCCTCCTCTGCCATCGCTTCCAGAGTTGGACAGTGCTGAAGGGGTCCAATCCAGAGAGGGCCGCTCACGGACCACCCTGACGAGGAACAGAGGCAACTCTCCCAGTGTTTGAGGGATCCCATGGACTGAACCTGCTGATCGCCACAGCGATGGCACACCGCCAAGAGCCCCAAATGCAGCTCCTCACCCCGGAACGGGTGTCGGCGCAGACGCACAGCCGTTCGAAAGGTCCGTCCATCACTAAAAGAAAAGAGGGGTTGCACGCCGCGCCCCTGACACCACGCAGTGCGGGCGACAACGCCGATCTGTAGGCGTAAAGCAAGCTCCCAGCTGGCAGGGTGGCACCGCACGGATGCTCCGAATCGACGCAGGCCCGAGGTCCTGTCATGGCCCGTAGGCCCTCGTCCATCGGTGCTGGCCAGATAGATCACACCCTCCAGAGCCACGGCCTCCAGCCCCAATGGGAGGAGAGCGTTGGGGGATCCAAAGGCATCCAGGTCAACCAGATCAAAACGCTCCCCTTGGATCAGGCAGGAGGCCAGCAGTCGCTGGGCGCTCTGGGCCGAGGTTCGAAGCAAACCGGTCCCCTCAAGCACAGCGAGGTTCGTCTTCAGCACAGGGAGACGTTCGGGGTCAGCGTCATTCACCAGCAGAGAGCATGCCTGCGCCTCCTGCCCATAGCGGAGGGAGCGGAGACCACACCCGGCCATCAAATCCAAAACCCGCAGGGGTCTTCTACGGGCCAGGATGCGGGCAAGAAGCACCCCGAGATCCCTGGAAGGCCGGGAGGCTGGATTGAAAAATCCACGCCCGGTATGAAAGGTGACGGATCCCTCCGTCAGTGACGGACCAGGATCCATCGTTTCGTCACTCCCCCCCCGTTCCATCAGCCACCACCAACCGCCAGTGTTCCGTG
>JBIIHR010000033.1:0-8034 GCA_044235655.1 Cyanobium sp.
CGGCGCCGTGCTCCGGGCAGGCGAAATGCTCCGAGAACAGCCGCTCCCGCTCCCAGCCCTCGGGCACCTCCTCCCCCTCCCGGGGCACGAGCTCCACCATCGCCAGGCCCTCGCCCCGCTTGAGGGCCGTGCGCAGGGAATCGGTGAGACGCTCGGCCAGCCCCTCGCGGGCCACGAGCCGATCCACCACCACCTCAATGGAGTGGATGTGGTTCTTGTCGAGTTCGATGTTGTCGGCCAGCTCCCGCACCTCCCCGTTGATCCGCACCCGGGCGAATCCCTCCGTCACCAGCCCCGCGAGGAGCTTCACGTGGGTGCCCTTCTTGCCCCGCACCACGGGCGCCAGCAGCTGGTAGCGGGTGCCCTCCGGCAGGGTGAGAACCTGATCCACCATCTCATCGATGGTTTGCGGGCTGATGGGCCGGTCGCACTGGGGGCAATGGGGCGTGCCGGCCCGGCCGTAGAGCAGGCGCAGATAGTCCTGGATCTCCGTCACCGTGCCCACGGTGGAGCGGGGGTTGTGGCTGGTGGATTTCTGATCGATCGAAATGGCCGGCGAGAGCCCCTCGATGGCATCCACATCCGGCTTGTCCACCTGGCCCAGAAACTGCCGGGCATAAGCGGACAGACTCTCCACATAACGCCGTTGCCCCTCGGCAAAGATCGTGTCGAAGGCCAGGGAGCTCTTGCCGCTGCCGCTCACCCCCGTGAACACCACCAGGCGGTTGCGCGGGATCGTCAGATCCACGTTGCAGAGATTGTGCTGGCGTGCGCCCCGCACCCGGATCACATCCTCCAGCCGGCCAGAGAGGCCATCGGGCCCTGCTGAAAGGGTGGGGGAATCTCCCGCGGTGGCCTTGGAGCCATTGGGGGCGGGAGACCCGCCGCGGGCGCGGGGCATGGAGAAGCCTCAGGAGCCGGCCAGTTTAGGGCCCTCGTTTGGGTTGAGGGTTTTAGAGCGCCACGCCGGTGAGCGCTTCGCTCACCTCCCAGAGGCGCCGGCGCTGGGCCCCATCCAGGGCGGCAGGAGCCACCTTCACCGCCTTGGGATAGCCGCGCATCCCACCCCACTGGTCGGGGCCGTAGTGGCCCCCGGGGGCCGCTTCCTGTGCGGTGGCCGCATAAAGCTGGGGGAGGGCACCCATGGCCGCACTCTGGAACCAGGGATCCATCAGGCGGTAGGCCAGGGCCTCCAGCTTCGAGCCATTCATCGCCACGGAGGCCGGCTGCAGATTGGTGCGCGCCAGGCCGGGATGGGCCGCCAGGGCCAGCACGGTTGACCCCTCCGCCCGCAGGCGCTGCTGCAGCTCCAGGGCCATCATCACGTTGGCCAACTTGCTCTGGCTGTAGGCCTTCCAGCGGTCGTAGGAGCGCTCGCCCTGCAGATCATCAAAGGCGATGCGGCCGAAATACTGGGCCCCGGAGGTGACCAGCACCACCCGGGCGCCCTCCTGGGCGCGCAGCAAGGGCAGCAGCAGGAGCGTGAGGGCGAAATGGCCCAGGTGGTTGGTGCCGAACTGCAGCTCGAAACCATCCCGGGTGAGCAGGCGGGGCGGACCCATCACGCCGGCGTTGTTGATCAGCAGATCCAGGCGCCCATAGCGCTCCGCCAGGGTGGCCGCGGCCGCCTTCACGCTGGCCAGGTCGGCCAGATCCAGGGGGAGCAGATCCAGGGCGCCGTGGGGCTGGGGCCCCTGCTGGGGAACATGGGTCAGCTCCGAGAGGAGCTGCTGGCGGGCCTCCTCCCCTTTGCGGGGGGAGCGGCAGGCCATCACCACCGTGGCCCCCTTGGCCGCCAGGGCTCTGGCCGTTTCCAGGCCCAGGCCACTGCTCGCCCCGGTCACCAGGGCCACCCGTCCGGATTGGTCCGGGATGGAGGCGGTGGTCCAGGGGCCGTTAGAGGGCTGGGGGGAACGCGCAACCGGCTGGGTTGCCACGGTGGTGGCCATGGAAACAGACATCCGTGAATGATGTAAACAATCTTAACAATTTCAGGCCACTTCATCCAGCAGGCTGGCCGCATAGCTGCGCGCCTCGCCGCTGTCGCCCCCGGCCAGTTCCGCCAGCTCCGCCTGCCGGGCCTGAGCGTCCCGCAGGTGGGACACTCGCGTGTGGGTCTGCCCCCCCTCCACCACCTTGGCCACCTTGAAGTGGTGCTCGGCCGCCGCGGCCACCAGGGGCTGGTGGGTGACGCAGAACACCTGGCGAGTGCGGGCCAACCGTTTCAACAGAACCGCCATGGCCCCACTCACCCGGCCGCTCACGCCGGAATCGATCTCATCGAACAGCAGGCACACCTCCGGATCCGCGCTCGCCAGGCAGGTTTTCAGGGCCAACAGAAAGCGGCTCATCTCTCCCCCCGACGCCACCTCCGCCAGGGGCGCCAGGGGCTGACCCGGGTTGGCGGAAAAGAGGTAGCGCACCCCATCGGCCCCCTCCTCACTGAAGGGCCCGGGCGTGAGGTCCACCGCAAACCGCACATGGGCCAGACCCATGGGCCGGAGCTCCTCCATCAGCTGGGCCTCCAGGGTGGAAGCGGCCTGACCCCGGGCCTCCGTGAGCCGCCCGCACACCCCCTCCAGCTCCCTCCGGCGGAGGAGCTCCCCCTGCTCCAACCCCGCCAGCTCCGCCTCCAGCCCCCCCGGCGCCAGCTGGTTGCGCAAATCATCCCGGAGGCTGATCAAAGCCTCCAGATCCTGGCCATGGCGGCGCTCCAGGGCACGGAGAAACGCCAGCCGCTCCTGC
This sequence comes from Cyanobium sp., assembly GCA_044235655.1. Classification (GTDB taxonomy): domain Bacteria; phylum Cyanobacteriota; class Cyanobacteriia; order PCC-6307; family Cyanobiaceae; genus Cyanobium. Next base: position 2,746 of record JBIIHR010000033.1, read on the forward strand.
AGCTGGGCCAGGCGGTCGGGGTCGCTCTCCAGGGAGGAGCCATAGCGATCCAGATCCCGCACCAGATCCTGCAGCTGGGCCACCGCCCCCCGGAAGCTCTCCAGCAGGGGCGACAACCCCGTGCCATCCAGCCCCTCCATCAGCTGGAGCTCCTGCTCACAGGCCGCCAGGTGATCCAGGGCGGAGGGGGCCCCGTCCGCCCCCTCCAGCAACCGGCCCATGAGCAGCATCAGCCCTTCCTGCAGCCTCACCCCGTGGGCGAGCCGATCCTGCTCCGCCTGCAGGCTCTGGCGCTCCAGGGGATCCTCCAGACCCGCCGCCTCCAGGTCCTCCAGCAGCTGCTCCTGCCGCTGGCGCTCCCGCTGCAGGTCGGCCCAGCGGGCCCGGGCCTCCCCAAGGGCCTGGTCGGCCTGCTTCCAGGCCCGGTGGGCCAGGCGCACCTCCTCCAGAAGGGACTGGAGCGGCGCCCCTCCAAAGCGATCGAGCCAGCGCCGCTGCTGGCCCGGCCGGGCCAGGTGCTGGGTTTGCCCCTGCACTGTGAGATCCATCAAGAGGGGGCGCAGCTCCAGGATCTGCGCCCGACTCACCGCCACCCCCTGGAGCCGATGGCGGCTGCTGAACTTGCCTTCCTGAACCCGCCACTCCCGACTGATCAACAGCTCCGGTTCATCCGGCTCCAGCTCCTGGGCCTCCAGCCAGCCCTGCAGCGACGGCGTGAGGGAAAAAGAGGCCTCGATCGTTCCCCGCTGGCAGCCGCGACGCAACAACCGAGCCCCCTGGGCTCCCTGGGCCCCACCGAGAAGGGCATCGAGGGCATCAAGAAGGATGGATTTGCCGGCACCCGTTTCACCAGTGAGCACGGTGAAACCTTGCCCAAAGGAGAGCTCCAGGGTCTCGATCAGAGCAATGTTCTGAAGGCGCAACCCATTCAGCACTGGCGTTCTTCAAGGAGCGTGGCCGAACCGTAGCGAAGGCACCTGGGAATTAGAAGGTCTGCTGGTCCTTTGGAAAGCAAGAAGGGGATTACCCCTCCATCGCGACCAAGGAATGGATGGGGAATGCCTACCCAAATATGCGCAAAAAATCGAGGGCAGGGTGTTGTCTGAACCCGTTGTTGCTAAGTTGATGAAAGAAAGCAAAAGTGTATCCATGCCAGCGAAAGCAGCACCCACCGAAACTCCGATGGCAGAAAAAAAATCAGCAGAGACATCACCTCCCCGTGCGAAAAAACCACTCACGATGCTCACCGGGCCAGACCTTCTGGCCAAGGTGAAAGAACTGGGCGATGCCTCCAAATCCGATCTGGTTCGCAGTTGCGGCTACGTGAGCAGCAAAAAAGACGGCTCGGAACGGCTGAACTACACGGCCTTCTATGAGGCTCTCCTGGAGGCCAAAGGAATGAACCTTGGCGAAAGCCACGGTGCCAAACCCGGCCGCAAGCTCAGCTTCAACACCAAGGTGCAGTTCAACGGCAACCTGATGGTGGGCAAGGCCTACACCTCCCTGCTCGATCTCAAGCCGGGCGATGAATTTGAGATCAAACTGGGTCGGCGCCAGATTCGTCTCACGCCCCTCGGCGTCGGACCAGACAGCGAAGCCTCCGACGACGACAGGGAGGCCCCGGAAGAGGGTTGATCCTCCCGGCGGGGCGCGCTGGCCACCCCGTGCAGACAGAATCACCGTCTGCTTTGCGGCCTGACCGTTTCATGACGCCCCCCGCCAGTGCCGCACCCACGGCCGCAGAAACGGCCCTGGCTGCCATGCGTGCCTCGGTGTTTGGCACCGACCCCATGGCCCCTCCCCCACCGGCCCATCCGGCCATCAGCGCTCCCGAAGATCCGCGGGCTCCCATCAACAGCGGCGCCCCAGACAAGCCTGAAGAGCTGGGCGATTTTCTTGAAATCTCCGGTCTGCTGGTGTACGACCCGGCGGCCATCACCCGTCTCTATGCCGGGCACCCCAAGAGGCTGCTGCGCCGGCTCTGGCAAACCCTGGTGCCGATCAGCCTCTTTCTGCTGGGCGTGGTCGTCGACCGCTTCACAGGCCAGCTCAGCAACCCCGAGCGGGCCCGGGCCCGAGCCCGGGAATGCGCCGAATTGCTCGCCGCCCTCGGCCCCGCCTTCATCAAGGCGGGCCAGGCCCTCTCCACAAGGCCCGACATCGTGCCGCCGGTGCTGCTGGAGGAACTGGCCCAACTCCAGGACCAACTTCCGGGCTTCAACTCCGCCCTGGCCATGGCCTGCATCGAGGACGACCTGGGAGCTCCGGTGGACGAGATCTTCGCCGCCCTGGAACGGGAACCGATTTCCGCGGCCTCCCTGGGCCAGGTGCACCGGGGTGTGCTGAAGGGCGGCCAGAAAGTGGCGGTGAAAGTGCAACGACCGGGGCTGCGCGAGCAGATCACCCTGGATCTCTACATCGTGCGCAACATCGCCAGCTGGATGAACCGCAATGTGGGCATGATCCGAAGCGACCTGGTGGGCTTGATTGATGAGCTCGGCACCAGGGTATTTGAGGAGATGGATTATCTCAATGAAGCGGCGAATGCGGAGAAATTCAAGCAACTCCACAGCCATAACCCGGCCATTGCCGTTCCCAAAATCTATCTTGAAGCCACCAGCCGTCGTGTGCTCACGATGGAATGGATTGATGGGGTGAAACTCACCAATCTTGAGGCTGTGAAAGCCATTGGCGTGGATCCCGATGAGATGGTGAACATCGGTGTGAATTGCAGCTTGCAGCAGTTGCTGGAGCATGGCTTCTTCCACGCCGATCCCCATCCCGGCAACCTGCTGGCCCTGTCCGATGGACGGTTGGCCTATCTGGATTTCGGCATGATGAGCACGGTCACCCGGGAGGCGCGCACGGGCCTGATTCAGGCCGTGGTCCATCTGGTGAATCGGGATTTCACTGCCCTGTCCAAGGATTTCGTGAGCCTGGGTTTCCTCAGCGAAGAGGTGGATCTTTCGCCGATTGTGCCGGCCTTTGAAGGGGTGTTTGGCCAGGCCCTGGAGATGGGCGTCAGCCGCATGGATTTCAAGGCGGTCACCGATGATCTATCCGGCGTGATGTATCGCTTCCCCTTCCGTGTTCCGCCCTACTACGCCCTCATCATTCGCTCCCTGGTCACCCTGGAGGGCATCGCCCTGAGCGTGGATTCCGATTTCAAGATTCTGGGGGCGGCCTATCCCTATTTCGCCCGCCGTTTGATGGAGGATCCCGATCCCCAGCTGCGCCAGAGCCTGCGGGAAATGCTCTTCGATGGCGACGAGTTCCGTTGGCAGCGGCTGGAAGCCCTGGTGAGCAGCGCGGCCCTGCAGGACCAGCTGGATGTGGAAGGTCTGCTGGATCAGGTGATCGAATTCCTCTTCTCCCCCGGCGGCGGGATGCTGCGGCGCCAACTGGTGGACGCCATGGTGGAGCGGATGGACCACCTGGCCTGGCGCATGACCCTGCGCATCGGCCGGCGCCTGCCCGGCCGCATGCTGCCCCCGGGGCTGAGGGAACGGCAGCAGAGCGCGGAAGCCCTCGATGCCAGGCCCCTTCTCGACCTGGAGCTCGTGCAACAACTCACGGCCATCCTTCAGGATCTGCCGGGCTTCGAACCCCGCCTGCTCCTCACCCGCCTGCCCCGGATCCTGGGAGAACCGGATCTGCGCCGCATGGGAGCGGAAGTGGCCAGGGGATTGGCGGAACGGGGGGTGGTGCGCCTGTTGCGCGACGTGCTGGTGACTCCAGCGTGAAAGCCCAGCCTGAGAGCTGGCGGGTCGGGGGAATCCCCCCGAAGCGAGACCTCTATTTTGCGTTAGGAATAGAAAAACCAGGAGCCCATGAAGAGGCCAACGGGGGCCCCCTTAGCCATGAATCCAATCCCTCCTCAAACCGCCAGGGTGCTGGCCTCCGTCCTGGCCGTCGGCCTCTGGTGCGCTCCCACCACGGTGGTGGCCGCCGAAAGGGTGGTGCTTGTCAGTGGAGCCTTCCGCCGCTCCATCCCGATCGCCGAATTTGAAACCCTGGCCAGCACGGGCCAGGGCACGGGCCTGCTGGGGGATCTGCTGCGGCTTGGCAAGCAGAACCCCAAGACGGTGGGCAAGCTGCTCAATGAGAAAGTGAGCCTTCCCGTGCCCCTCGTGAGCCGCCTGCTCAACACCCGCATCGGGGAAGCGGTGCTCGATCGGGTGGCCGTGATCGTTCACCCCACCCGCTCCCGGGAGGATGGGATTACCGCCCTCCGGTCCGCTGTGGTGCTGGGCATCGCCGAAGGAGACGGTTCACTCTCCGCCCTCGGCTTCCTCAGGGCCTATCCCACCCGGGAGATGGCCGTGAACATCCCGGCCCTGCTGAGCCTGGCGGAGAAGGCCAGCTCCATCAGCGACCTGATGCGCTTTTTCTCGGAATCTCCCCTCGACGGTCTGCGGGGCGGCGGCGAAGGCAGCAAAGCCCCCGCAAAAGGGTCCTAAAGACAACCAGCCGCTTAGATTCGGTTGTCACGCCCTTGTGCCCCGTGCCCCTGCTCCAAGCCCTGCGTCGCCTGGGTCAACGTCCCACGATGCAGGATTGGCCTGGGCTGATTGAGGCCTATCGATCCTGGCTGCCCGTGACGGCCGCCACCCCGGTGATCACCCTGCGGGAAGGGGCCACCCCCCTGATCCCCGCTCCCAGCATCGAGAAGCTCATCGGCCGGGGGGTGCGGGTGCACCTCAAATACGACGGTCTCAACCCCACGGGCTCCTTCAAAGACCGGGGCATGACCATGGCGATCAGCAAGGCCCGGGAAGAGGGCTCGGAAGCCGTGATCTGCGCCAGCACCGGCAACACCTCTGCGGCGGCCGCGGCCTACGCCCGCCGGGGGGGCATGCGGGCCTTCGTGCTCATCCCCGATGGCTACGTGGCCCAGGGCAAGCTGGCCCAGGCCCTGCTCTACGGGGCCGAGGTGCTGGCGGTGAAGGGAAACTTCGATCGCGCCCTGGCCATCGTGCGGGAGGTGGCGGATCAACACCCCGTCACCCTGGTGAATTCCCTCAACCCCTATCGCCTGCAGGGGCAGAAAACCGCTGCCTTCGAGGTGGTGGATGCCCTCGGAGAGGCCCCCGACTGGCTCTGTATTCCCGTGGGCAATGCAGGCAACATCAGCGCCTACTGGATGGGCTTCAAGGAATACAAGGAGGCCGGTCTGAGCCAGAAGCTGCCCCGCATGATGGGCTTTCAGGCGGCAGGGGCTGCCCCCCTGGTGTTGGGCCACACGGTGGACCAACCCGACACCATCGCCACCGCCATCCGCATCGGCAA
>JBIIHR010000034.1:0-7873 GCA_044235655.1 Cyanobium sp.
AGCGCCTGGCCCGCAAGGCCCAGCTGGGAGAAGCCTTCGAGTTTGATCGGGAGACCTATCACTCCGATGGCACCTTCCGGAGTTCCCCCAGGGGGTGGTTCACCTTCGGCCATGCCTCGTTTGCCCTTCTCTTCTTCTTTGGCCACATCTGGCACGGGGCACGCACCCTCTTCCGGGATGTCTTCGCTGGCATCGATCCCGACCTCGGCGAACAGGTTGAGTTCGGTCTCTTCCAGAAGCTGGGCGACAGATCGACCCGTCGCCTGCCACAGGGTTACGTTCCCCCTGCTGGAACCCCTCTCAGCTGATCTTCGGCTCCCTGCCCTTCACCCCTCGAACTCCCCATGGAGAGCTTCGCCTACATCCTGATTTTGGCCCTTGCCATCTCCACGTTGTTTTTCGCGATTGCCTTCCGCGATCCTCCCAAAATCGGTAAGTAATTTCCCCCCACTTGCCTTGGCCCCTCTCTTGAGGGGCTTTTTCGTGGTCAGCACTGTTCAAATCACCATCACTGCGTACAATTAAGTACAAATGTGGTTTTTGGGCATGCAATGCCCTTCTTGTCAACACACCGATAGCCGCGTCCTTGAGTCGCGAGCTGCAGACTCGGGCAGAAGCGTGCGGCGACGCCGGGAATGCCTCAACTGCGATTTCCGCTTCACCACCTATGAGCGTGTGGAGACAGTCCCCATCACCGTTGTGAAAAGGAATGGCACGCGCGAGACCTTCAATCGCGCAAAGCTTCTCCATGGCTTGCTCCGGGCTTGTGAAAAAACCGGTGTAGAGCCTTCTCTCCTCGAAAGGCTTGTGGACGACATCGAACTGTTGCTTCAGCAACGGGCCAAACGAGAAGTGTCCAGCAACGAGATCGGGGAGTTGGTGCTGGAACAGCTCAAAACCATGAGCGAAGTGGCCTATGTGCGTTTTGCCTCCGTTTATCGGCAGTTTCGAAGTGTGTCCGACTTTGTGGCGACCCTGGAGGGTCTCGGTCAGATCGGTCGCCCAAGCCATGCGAAACAAACGCTCACTGTCGTGAATTGATCGGAGGGTCAAGGGCTAAGATCAGAAATTGGTCCATCTCGCGGCGGCGAAGTGGGCCGTTTCTTCCTACTGCTCCCGGCAGACCGCCTGACCCGTATGACCGTCACCCCCTCCCAAGAGCTGCAGGGCCTCGACACAGACTTCGAAATCGAAGAGCTGGCCGATCTGGGCCTTCCCGCAGAGATTCCTGCAGCAGATAGCTCCAGTAGCCGTGGGGCGGGCTCAAGGGAGGTCGACGGAGTTGGGTTCACCCTGGATGAATTTGCATCCTTGCTGGCCAAGTACGACTACAACTTCAAGCCTGGAGATGTGGTCAACGGCACCGTGTTTGCCCTTGAATCAAAGGGCGCAATGATTGATATTGGCGCCAAAACGGCGGCTTTCATGCCCTTGCAGGAGGTTTCCATCAACAGGGTGGAGCATCTCTCCGACGTCTTGGAGCCTGGAGAGGTGAGGGAGTTTTTCATTCTCAGCGAAGAGAATGAAGATGGCCAACTCACCCTTTCGATCCGGCGAATCGAATATCAACGCGCCTGGGAGCGTGTGCGTCAGTTGCAGAAAGAAGATGCCACGATCTACAGCGAAGTTTTTGCCACCAACCGCGGTGGTGCCTTGGTTCGGGTGGAAGGCCTGAGAGGCTTCATCCCTGGCAGCCACATCAGCACCCGCAAGGCGAAGGAAGAGCTGGTGGCTGATTTCCTTCCCCTCAAGTTTCTGGAGGTGGATGAGGAAAGGAATCGTCTTGTCCTCAGCCACAGAAGGGCGTTGGTGGAGCGCAAGATGAATCGTCTCGAGGTCGGCGAGGTTGTTCTCGGCACCGTTCGGGGCATCAAGCCCTATGGCGCTTTCATCGATATCGGTGGTGTCAGTGGCCTGTTGCATATTTCCGAAATCAGCCACGAACACATTGAAACTCCCCATACCGTGCTCAATGTGAATGATCAAATGAAGGTCATGATCATCGACCTTGATGCGGAGCGTGGCCGTATCTCCCTCTCCACCAAAGCTCTCGAACCGGAGCCCGGTGACATGCTCACCGATCCGCAAAAAGTGTTCGACAAGGCGGAAGAAATGGCCGCCCGTTACAAGCAAATGCTGTTGGAGCAGGCGGAAGACGGAGAACCCATCCTTCCCCCGGCCGACTGATCCCCCCAGGTGCATGGCCCATCTCTTTCTGCGCGGTGAACCGCTCCTGTTTGCGGGCCAACCGGCAGACATACGGGCGGTGCTCTTTGACAAGGATGGAACCATGAGCCGGAGCGAACCCAAACTTCTCGCTCTGGCCACTTCACGCCTCCGCCATTGCCTTTCCCTCGCGGGGGATCGGGCACTAGAGCCGCTCGAAGAGCTCTTGCGGAGGGTGTATGGCCTCCATAGTTCCGGCCTCAGTTTGGACCCGGCGGGCATCACGGCCGTGGCGGCCAGAGATCACAACCTCATCAGCACGGCGGTTGCCCTCACCCTGGTCGGCCATGGTTGGCCCGAATCCCTGTCCCTGGCCCAGGAAACCTTTCGCCTCGCCGACCTCGATCACCCTCCCGCGCTCCAGTCCGCGGAGACGACGGAGGGATTGGTGGATTTTCTGGATACGTTGCACCGCCAGGCTGTGGAATGCGCCGTGATCAGCAACGACGACGGCCCTGGGATCCAGCGCTTCCTCGACCAGCACGGGCTCTCCCCTCAGATTTCCTCCATCTGGAGCGCTGATCATCACCCCCGCAAGCCTGACCCCCTGGCCATTCATCACCTCTGTGAAACTCTTGGGGTCCCCCCTGCCAACTGTGCCTTGATCGGGGATGCCAACAGCGATCTGGGCATGGCCCGTGCCGCCGGAGTGGCCGTGATGCTGGGCTATCGAGGCGGCTGGGAGCAGTCGGTGCGGCTGGAAGCCGGGTATCCCCTGTTCGATCATTGGCAGGAACTTGCCGTCGTTCCGGATCAGGGCGTGTCCATGGAGACCTGGAGCGTGAGGGTCAAAACATAAGATTGGGCACCTTCTGATCCGATCCCATGAGCCGTTACGTCTTCACCTCTGAATCCGTGACGGAAGGCCATCCCGACAAGATCTGTGACCAGATCAGCGATGCGGTCTTGGATGCCCTCCTCAGCCAGGATCCGGCCAGCAGGGTTGCCTGTGAGACCGTCGTCAATACCGGGCTTTGCCTCATCACCGGGGAGGTCACCACGGCGGCCAAGGTGGACTTCAACCACCTCGTGCGGGAGGTGATCGATGGCATCGGCTATCGGGGCTACAGAGCCGGAGGGTTCGACGCAAGAAGTTGTGCCGTTTTGATTGCGCTCGACCAGCAGTCTCCCGACATTGCCCAGGGTGTCGATGAGGCTGACGACCATGCTGGCGACCCCCTCGACAAGGTTGGCGCGGGAGATCAGGGCATCATGTTTGGCTTTGCCTGCGATGAAACTCCCGAGTTGATGCCCCTGCCCATCAGCCTGGCCCATCGCCTGGCCAGGGGCCTGGCGGAAGTGCGCCACCGCGGCACCCTCCCCTACCTGCTCCCCGACGGCAAGACCCAGGTGAGCGTGGTCTATGAGGACGATCGTCCCGTGGCCATCGACACCCTTCTGATCTCCACCCAACACGAAGCGGAGATCGATGGCATCAGTGATGAAAAAGCCCTGCGCGAGCGGATTGCGGCCGACATCTGGACCCATGTGGTGGAGCCCGCCACCGCAGATCTCCTCCTGAAGCCTGAGCGGTCCACCACCCGCTTCCTGGTGAACCCCACAGGAAAATTTGTGGTGGGCGGGCCCCAAGGGGACGCCGGTTTGACGGGTCGCAAGATCATCGTCGACACCTACGGCGGCTATGCCCGCCACGGTGGTGGAGCGTTTTCCGGTAAGGATCCCACCAAAGTGGATCGCTCTGCCGCCTACGCAGCCCGCTATGTGGCCAAAGCCATCGTGGCCGCTGGCCTTGCCCGCAAGGCCGAAGTGCAGCTCAGCTACGCCATTGGCGTGGCCAAACCGGTGAGCATCCTGGTGGAGAGTTTCGGCACCAGCAGTCTCAGCAACAGTGATCTCACTGCCCTTGTACAGGAGCATTTCGACCTGCGCCCGGGGGCCATCATCGAAACCTTTGGCTTACGGACCTTGCCCCAGCAACGGGGGGGCCGGTTTTACCGGGATGTGGCGGCCTACGGTCATTTCGGACGCAGCGATCTGAATCTTCCCTGGGAAGAGGTGACCGCCATTGCTCAAACCCTCAAACAAGCCACGGCCGATCTTGCCCGCACTGGCCCTCGGGGTTGATTTCGGCACCAGTGGGGTGCGCCTCGCGCTCGTGAATCAGGCAGGGGACACCCTCCACGAGCAAGCCACCCCTTACCCAGGACCGTTTGAACACCCCGAGGCCTGGAGACAGGGGTTCCTTCAGCTCCTCCTCCAGGTTCCCTTGGAGCTGAAGCAGGAGATTCGGGTCCTTGCCCTCGCGGGCACCTCGGGCACTCTGTTGCTCTGCAGAGAGGATGGAACCCTGTTGTCCGATGGCCTTGATCAGGCCCTGCCTTATCACCAGGCCTGTCCGGGCCAGCTCCCAGAGGTCAGACGACTCCTGGGGGGAACCGGACCCCACCCCGCGGCTCAGGCCAGTGGCAGCCTGGCTCGGGCCCTGGCTCTCCTGGACAGGGCGTGTGCGCTCGCCATCCCCGGGCCGTTTCTGATCCGCCATCAGGCGGATTGGCTCATGGGCTGGTTGCTGGGGTGCTGGCGCTGGGGGGAGGAAGGCAACAACCTCCGCCTGGGTTGGGATCTGGCCAGCCAGGCATGGTTGGGTTCCCTGGCCCAGGCGTCATGGTCTTCGGCGTTGCCTGAGATCGTTCCCAGTGGTTCCGTGCTTGGGCCGGTGGCTCCTGTAGTGGCTGGTGACTTGGGGTTGTCTCCCGATTGCCAGGTGGTGGCCGGAACCACGGATGCCAACGCAGCCGTTCTGGCTGCGGATCCTGCCCTTGAGGAGGGCATCACCGTGCTGGGGTCCACCCTGGTGCTGAAGCAGTTTGTTCCGGAGCCGATCCAGGGAGCAGGAGTGAGCTGTCATCGGGTGAATGGCCGCTGGCTTGTGGGCGGGGCCTCCAACACGGGTGCGGCCCTGCTGAGCCGGTATTTCAACTCCACCATGCTCGAGGAATTGAGTCGCCAAATGGATCCTGAGGTCGGTACCGGTCTCCAGCTGCGCCCGCTGTTGGGACGGGGGGAGCGCTTCCCCGTGGAGGATCCCCACCTCGAACCGTTCCTTGAGCCCAGACCCGTGAGTGATGCCAGGTTTCTCCAGGCGCTGCTGGAGGGCATTACCACCATCGAACAGCAGGGCTGGCAACGACTCCTGGAGCTGGGTGCCCCTCCCATCCGTCGCATCATCACCCTGGGAGGAGGAGCGCGAAACGCCCAGTGGCGACGGCTGCGGCAACGGGTGTTGGGGCTTCCCATCCTGAACCGTCCGAACCTGTCCGCTGCCCGTGGGATGGCCCTACTGGCCCAAGGCAAGATGGAGGCGATCAGCCCCAAGCCAGCACGATGACCGACCGCATTCGCTCGTTTTTGGCCATGGCCCTTTTTGTGGTGCTGGCGGGATACGTGGGCTGGAGTGGTCTGCGACTGGCCCTTCTGCTCTGGCAGCGGTTTGCTCCGGCGTGACCAGAATGGGTCTGTTGCTTGCCTTGCCATGAGTGCCGATCCGTTGACCCCAGCCGTGAGTGATCGGATCTGTCGTCACATGAATGACGACCATGCTTCTGCCGTGCTGGCCTTTGCCCACCACTTCGCGGGTCTGCCCAGCGCCGCATCGGCCCGCATGGTGGCTGTGGTCCCCCAGGCCATGACCTTGGATGTGGATGGGGTCTCCGTGGAAGTGCCCTTTGACCATCTTCTGACCGATAGCGAGGATGCCCACCGCACCCTTGTGGCCATGCTCCGGTCGATCCCTGGGAAGGCTTAAAGCGTCCCCCTGGTTTCCCGTCCATCCCGTGTTCCACACCCCCCTTCGGATGGGCTCCTGGCCTTCGCCCTTGGAGTGGTTTGTCAGCAAGCCTTGTCCTCTCTGCCGACAACCGCTGCCTGCTCCTGGTCTGGTGGCCAGGTTCTGCCCCTCTTGCGCCGAGGCCCTGTTACTGCCCCATGGAGGAGCGGCGGGCACCAGCCCCCTGCCCTGGTGGGCCGCGGGCCCCTACATGGGGGCCTATCGCCGGATGTTGTTGGGGCTGCGCCAGCGTCCCCATCCGGACAGCCTTGCCGCCCTGCTCAAGGCTGTCCGGCTTCCCGCTCTGCCGCCCCACCTCTCCCCCCTGTTGGTGCCGGTGCCCAGTTGGAAACGCCAGGCCAATCCCCTGCCTCCCCTGATCTGCAGACTCGGGAGAGCGGAATGGGGATTCGGGAGCGCGGCACTCCTCGAACGCTCTCGGCCCGTGCTGGGTCAACACCATCTTCACCGGGCCATGCGCCAGGAAAATCAACGGGGCGCCTTCACCTGCGCCCGAAGGCCCCACCCAAAGGAGGCCAGACAGCAGCCGGTGTATCTGGTGGATGACATCCTCACCACCGGGGCCACAGCCCTGAATGCCTCCATGGCTTTGCAAGGGGCCGGGTGGCGGGTGCAGGGATTGATCTGCCTGGCCCGCACCCCTGGAGACCGTCAGGCTCTCAGCGGTGTTTTAAGATCCAACTGTCGCGAGAGCGACAAGCCGGGATAGCTCAGTTGGTAGAGCAGGCGACTGAAAATCGCCGTGTCCCCAGTTCAAATCTGGGTCCTGGCATTTGGGTAGCTCTTCGTCGTTTTCTCAGTCGTTGTTGGAGTTGCGTCATGCCACACCCCCTTGCCAACGCGTCTGAATCGCAGAAGCAGTACGGCAATGCGGACAGCTTTGCGATGGCCTTTGACGATGCCTGGCGCCTCCAGATCAGCCAACCAGAGCTCCAGTCCCTCAGTCGGTCCGAATCGTTGGAAAGGATCCTCGTCCAACTGGAAGATCACCCCTTTGCCCAGAAGGATCCCGCCACAGCTCGTGAGGTGGGAGAGTTTCGTCTTCGCCTCCACGGTGTGTAGCCCCCATGGCCGCTTCCGCCTATGCCCGCCTGCTGCGCCAACTCTGCGGCAGCTTCAGCAATCAGAAACAGGCCTTCGAGAATCCTCCCCTCTTTGCCCACATTCTGGTTACCACACGCCCCATCCCCCACCTGTCCCGAGGCTCCTTGCTACTGGAGCAGGCTTACGCCATCACCCCTTCCACGCCTTACCGCATTCGGGTGTTGCGTCCGGAGCGGGTGGATGGCCAGCTGATCATCCACAACCTGGCGTTGCAGGACGACAAGCGTTTCTGGGGGGCTACGGCGGATCCTTCCCTGCGGGCTGCCCTCCGGGAGGAGGATCTCCAGCCTCTTTCAGGATGCAACTACTGGGTTCGCGAACAGGGGGAGGGTTTTGTGGGGGAGGTGGAACCCGGCTGCCGCTGTCTTGTGGAGCGCAAGGGGCAGCCTGCATATCTGGTGAGTCAGTTGGAGCTGTCAGCCGAGCGGATGTGCACCATCGATCGGGGACACCATCCCGAAACCCATGAGCAGCTCTGGGGGGCCCTTGCCGGACCCTTTGAATTTGAGCGTATCCAGGACCACAGTGGTGAGATCCCTGAAGCTTGGCTCCAGGAGTGAGCGCAAGGTCCTGGTTATTTGTAAAGGAACCTAAGCATTTCTACCAATCCTTGGACCTAGGCCTGAACTAACCCTAGTGTGCGGGGCCCTTTTGCCTGGCCATGGCCCTTCCCCTCCTCAAGATTGCACCAGTCACGCAAAATGCGCGGGTCAAGTCTTTCCCGGTGGGAGGAGA
>JBIIHR010000035.1:0-7864 GCA_044235655.1 Cyanobium sp.
AGGTGCATCCAGGTGTTTCCGCCCTGCAGATGGCTGCCGCCCGGGTCGGAGCACCGTTGATGCACGACTTCTGCACCATCAGCCTCAGCGATCGGCTGACCCCTTGGCCGTTGATCGAACGCCGTTTACAAGCGGCGGCGGAAGGGGATTTCGTGGTGGCTCTCTACAACCCCAGATCTCAGGATCGGCACTGGCAACTGGAACGGGCCCGGGAGCTGCTGTTGGCCCACCGCCCCCCAACCACTCCCGTGGTCCTGGCCCGTCAGCTGTCCAGGCCAGGTGAAAAGTGTGCCATCCACACCCTGGCGTCCTTCCCCTGTGAGGCTGTGGACATGGTCACCCTGGTGTTGGTGGGCAATAGCCAGACGCGTGAGCAGGAGGGATGGCTCCTCACGCCCAGGGGTTACCTCTCTGCGGGGGGCAGTGGCCAATCGGGATGACAGGATTCGAACCTGCGGCCCCTTCGTCCCGAACGAAGTGCGCTACCAAGCTGCGCTACATCCCGTGAATCCAATTCTAGGAGATCACTCCCATCCGGCCAGTCCATCGCTCCATGGCTCCGGTCCCCAGGGCAAGCCTGAGTGGCTGCGGGTCAAGGCCCCCCAGCGGGAGCGGATTGGTGAGGTGGCCGACCTGCTGCGGGATCTTCGTCTCAACACGGTCTGTCAGGAAGCCAGTTGCCCCAACATCGGTGAGTGCTTTGCCGGCGGCACGGCCACTTTTCTGATCATGGGCCCGGGATGCACCAGGGCCTGTCCCTATTGCGACATCGATTTCGACCGGAGCGTTCGCCCCCTCGATCCCTCTGAGCCGGATCGCTTGGCCGAAGCGGTGGTCCGGCTGGGTCTGAGCCATGTGGTGATCACCTCCGTGAACCGCGATGATCTTGAGGATGGCGGTGCCGCTCAGTTTGTGGCCTGCATTTCCCAGGTGCGCCGCCGCTCACCCCTCACCACGATCGAGGTGTTGATTCCTGATTTTTGCGGGGATGGGGGGGCCTTGGCCCAGGTGATGGAGGCGGCCCCCCACGTGCTTAATCACAATATTGAGACGGTGCCAAGGCTCTACAGGCAGGTGCGGCCCCAGGGGGACTACCAACGCTCGTTGGGCTTGTTGCGCCAGGTCCATGAACGTTGGCCCCGTGCCTTTGTCAAATCGGGTCTGATGGTGGGCCTTGGTGAGCGTGATGAGGAGGTGATGAACGTGATGGACGACCTTCGCCACCAGGGTGTCGACATCGTGACCCTGGGCCAATACCTGTCCCCAGGTCCCAAGCACCTGGCCGTGCAGAGGTTCGTCACCCCCGATCAATTCGAGGCCTACCGCTGTTACGGGGAGGGGACCCTGGGATTTCTGCAGGTGGTGAGCAGTCCCCTCACTCGTAGCAGCTATCACGCCGGCGAAGTGCATCGCCTGATGCGCGAGCACCCGCGTTGAGTCGCTGCCTGTTACAGCTCGAAAGTCAACCCTTCACTACATTGAGTTGTGATCCTTTCGGTCATCGCCAATCGTCCAGGCCCTCTGCTCGTTGCCAATCAGAGCGATCGCCTCGGAAGCAGGTTGTGCGCGATCGTGAATGCTTGGTCGCTTGCCAAAGTGCTTGCTGTCAAGTTTGGATTTGTATGGCCCAGGAACGAGTGCCTAGAGCTGCATCATCCTCTAGAGATTTTTTCGCAAGATTTTCTCGACGAATTTGAGATCCCGGAAGCAGATTTTCCAAGGGAAATCAACCGTCCATCCTTAGGGGTTATGACCCTGGAGGAGACACGCATTTTTTGTTCACATCATCTCGATGCGGCCATTATTGTTCCTATCAACTTCGAAATACAGTCCTTTGCTGGGGAGGGATTTGAATCTGCCCATGAGCGTTTTCTGCGGTCTTTCTCTGAAATAGGTTGGTCACCCCTAATTCGGCAGATTATTTCCGAGAAGAAACGGCATGTGTACAATGCTTTGCATGTGCGAGCAGGCGATATTGTTACTGGCGATTGGAGTCAATCAATGCCAGTGGAAAAGTATTTGCCAACGAGTTTTGTTGAGTATTTTATTGAAACGTTGGACGATCAGTCCGGCTTGCCCCTGGTTATCTTTTCCGACAACAAAGACTATACCTCCCATCTTGCTGGCCGGTACAAGCGGGTCTGGACCGTTGAGAATCTCGTTCCGGATTATCAGAATTTTTCTGAGGCGCAACAAGCCTTTATTGATGCCTACATGTTGTCTGGCGCCTCGCACTTGTTCGGCCCGGTTAGAAGTTCTTTCAGTCAACTCGCATCCTCTATCGCGGGAATGAAAGTTCAGAGTGTCTATGAATCTATGGGCTCGGCGGATGTTTTCCAGATCATGGAAAGTCACTTGAACGACGCCTTGACTCGAGATCAGCAACCCCCACTCCAGAAATTGCTGGCCCGGGATATTTGTTGGATGTTGGATGTATTCATGGAACGATTGACCCTAGATGCGCGGTTGGCCTGGGCCAGGCAGGCGGTTTCCTGTGATCCGACCTTCTGCATTGCAAAAACAAGACTTGCCTTTGCATTGCTTCAACTTGGTTTCGTGGATGCTGCCGAGTTGGAAGCGGAAAGGGCTCGCAAGATCGCTGAAACAGTATCGCTCTACCACGATTCCTTGGCCGACTCACTCGCCTGTTTGATCTGTGTCTCGATGTTTAAGTTCATTGCCTCAGGCCCAGGCGTTCTCCCATTGGATGGAATCCATCAACTCCAAAAAGCTGAAACGCTTCTGGGCCTGTGGGAACAATTGCATCCAGCCATGATTTATCGCGATGACTTGTTGCTTAACCTACGCTTTGTCGTCCAATCGATGCGCTGGCTGGATACAGAGCATGAGATGTCAAGGGAACACTTTGTGCAGCGGTTTAAGCAGGAGTGCAGAACACCTTCCGAGATCCTGAAGTGGCGGCGAGATGGCTTCACCACTCTCCACACTTTAGCGTCCGCCTTTCCGGGACTTTTGCGTCATGTAGAGGAGATTTCCCTGAGGATTTCCTCGGCCATTGGTGGAAGTCTCTCCAACGCACCCCGCCGTAAGTTGGGACGTCCTTTGCGTTGGGGATTCGAACAAGTCTATGTTTCTCAATCCGGTCTTGGATGGGCCCTTGGATGGGCTTACCCTTGGCAAAGGACAGGTGATCTCTCGATAGGTTTGATCCGTAAGGGCATGGCGATTCAAGGGGGAATTCTGAGTGGGAGACAGGTCCATCGCTTTGCCATTCCCCTGGCGAGGGGTGAAAGTCATCCACTCGCGATTGTTGTTTCAGGTGATGGAGGTTGGAGGCAACGTCTGCATGATTTTCTCTACAGAGTTGGAAGCGTTTCGAAATGCTTATTCAGAACGCTGAGATGGTCTTGACGGCGAAGTCAGACTTGGAGTAAAATCAACATCTTTCACGCTTGTTTTTGTGAAAAAGATAATCCAGGATCTTGTTTCTTTTTCTGGTTACACCCTGATTGATCTCGACTTTCTTGCCATGCTCAAGAAAGATCTGGAAAATGATCGTGCTTCGTTGACCCGTCTTCGCGGCAACAGCCGATCTCTCCCACACCTCGCCATGGTTATGGAAGATCTTCGGCGTGGGGATCGCGCCATTGGCCTCGCCAACGAACTGGAGCAGTCAAAAGCGCAATTGGCGCAAGATCTCTTTGTTCTCCATCAGCTCCATGATCGGGTGGATGCCCATTTCTTCGTTGAATTTGGTGCCACCGATGGGGTGACACTCAGCAATACCCACCTCCTTGAGAAACGGTTTGGTTGGCAGGGAATATTGGCTGAACCAGCCAGATGCTGGCATCAAGCACTTCAGTCCAATCGACAGTGCACGATTGATTTCCGATGCATCACCGAAGAGACGGGACGCTTGGTTGACTTCCTAGAGGTTTCGAGTGATCCCAACTCTGAACTCTATATTTCTCCTGAGCTTTCGGGTTTGGCTTCACACGCTGACAATGGTGATTGGGCTTCGGAGATCAGGCGAAACCATTCCAATTGTTATCAGGTGGAGACCCTTTCCCTCGATGATTTGCTCTCCCAGCACAATGCTCCGCGAGATATTGGCTACCTTTCATTGGATACGGAAGGTAGTGAGTTGGACATTCTAAAGGCGTTTAATTTTGATGCCTACAACATCCATGTAATCACCGTTGAACATAATCACAAGCCAGATCTTCGCTCGGGAATCCATTCCCTCCTCGAGCAGAAAGGGTACAAACGGGTGTTTGCGGAGGTCTCGGACTTTGATGATTGGTACGTCCTGACCGAGCCCTAATCGGCTCCTTAGGCCACGACTTGCTCCCGCTGTGCCAATCCCACGGTGGCCATCTCGCTGGCGGGCACAAGCACCTTGAACCGTTCTTGCCAGCTGGGCCAATCAGCAAGGATGGCCGCTGACTTCTGGCTTCCTGTCCGTCGCAGATGTTCCTCCAGCAAGGGACGGAGCAAGCCTTCCTGTTCTGGAGTGGTGAGGGGGTAGAGAGTCACGGTGTCTGGATTGAGCAGTCGCTCCAGGCTGTCCTCCTCATCGAGGACAAAGGCCACGCCACCCGTCATCCCTGCGGCCACGTTGCGACCCGTGCGGCCCAGCACCACCACGACGCCACCCGTCATGTATTCGCAGCAGTGGTCTCCGCTGCCTTCCACCACGGTTTTTGCCCCGCTGTTGCGCACGGCGAAGCGTTCCCCAGCCCGGCCCAGGGCATAGAGGTCCCCTCCCGTGGCCCCATACAGGCAGGTGTTGCCCAGAATCACCTGGTCTCCTGGATCGGTGCAGTCGGAGGGAGGGACCAGGGTGAGAGTTCCTCCACTCATTCCTTTGCCCACATAGTCGTTGGCTTCTCCCACCAGTTTCAGATGCATGCCTTGAAGCAGGAAGGCCCCGAAGCTCTGACCCGCGGCTCCGTTCAGGGTGAGGTCCAACGCACCCTTGAATCCTTTGTCGCCATGGCGTCCGGCGATTTCGCCGGCCAGGCGGGTGCCCACGCTGCGATCGGTGTTCATGATGGCCAGAGTTCGCTGCACCTGGCCGTGGTGCTCCATCGCCCGTAGCACTTCAGGATCGGCCAGGAGCTGGTCCTCCAGGATCGGCCCATTGCCATGGGCTTCCGGGTCGTGTTGGAGCCAGGACCGATCCGTCGCTGCCGGAATGGACCCCAGGAGCGAAGAGAGATCTAGGGACGTGGTTTTGGTGAGAGCGACCTGGCGGGGGCGCAGCAGCTCGTTGCGACCGATCAGCTCATCCAGCCTGGCCACGCCCAGCACGCTGAGCAGTTGCCGCACTTCCTCGGCCACGAAGAGGAAGAAGTTGACCACATGCTCAGGCAGGCCGGTGAACCGTTTGCGCAGGGCTTCTTTTTGGGTGGCCACGCCCACCGGGCAGTTGTTGGTGTGGCAGACCCTGGCCATGATGCAGCCTTCGGCGATCATCGCCACCGAGCCGAAGCCAAACTCCTCAGCTCCCAGCAGGGCGGCCACGATCACATCCCAGCCGGTCTTCAGGCCCCCATCCACCCGCAGCAGCACGCGATCGCGTAGTCCGTTCTCCAGAAGGGAGCGATGCACTTCCGTGAGTCCCAGCTCCCAGGGGCTTCCGGCATGTTTGATGGAGCTCAAGGGCGAGGCACCCGTGCCGCCGTCATGGCCTGAGATCTGAATCACGTCCGCATTGGCTTTAGCCACCCCAGCGGCGATGGTGCCGATGCCGATCTCGGCCACCAGCTTCACGGAGACCTTGGCGGCGGGATGCACCTGATGCAGGTCGAAGATCAGCTGGGCCAGATCCTCGATGGAATAAATGTCGTGGTGCGGGGGAGGGGAGATCAGAGCCACCCCTGGTTTGCTGTGGCGCAGCCCGGCGATGTAGGCATCCACCTTGGGGCCGGGAAGTTGGCCCCCTTCACCAGGCTTGGCGCCTTGGGCCACCTTGATCTCCAGCTGCTTGCCGCTGCGCAGGTATTCGGCGGTGACGCCGAACCGGCCGGAGGCGATCTGCTTGATCGCGGAACAGGCCGTGTCCCCATTCACCAAGCCCCGCACAGAAGGCAGGGTGGCGGAGAGGCCGCCCTCATCCACATCCTCGAGAACCGTGAAACGGACGGGGTCTTCCCCTCCCTCGCCGCTGTTGCTCTTGCCGCCGATCCGGTTCATGGCGATGGCCAGCACCTCATGGGCTTCCCGGGAGAGGGCCCCCAGGCTCATCCCACCGGTGCAGAACCTGCGGCAGAGGCTCTCCACGCTCTCCACCTGGTCCAGGGGAAGGGGAGTGGGCGCCGGGGTGAGTTCCACCAGGTCGCGGAGAGCCGTGAGGGGCCGGCCTTCCATCAGCTTCTGGTAGGTGCTGAAGTGGTCGTAGCCCGGACCTGCGGCCACCGCGGTGTGAAGCACCTTGGCCATTTCCGGACTGTTCATGTGGAATTCGCCGCCGGTGCGGTACTGCACAAATCCCATGAACTCCAGCTTGGAGCGATTGAGTTCGGGGAAGGCCTTGGTGTGGAAGGCCAGAGTTTCACTGGCCAGATCGGTCAGGGTTAACCCGGCAATGCGACTGGTGGTGCCTCGGAAGGCCAGATCGATCAAGTCGGCGCCGATGCCGATGGCCTCGAAGATCTGGGCCCCGTGGTAACTCGCAAGAAGGGAGATGCCGATCTTGGAGAGAATTTTCCGCAGGCCGTCCTCTAGGGCCTGGCGCACATTGCTCTGGGCCTTGTCCACCGAGAGGGCTGGGATTTTCCCGCGTTCGATGAGCGATTGGGTTTTGGGATGGGCGAGCCAATGGCGGGTGGTTTCCCAGGCCATCCAGGGGCACACGGCACTGGCGCCGTAGCCGATCAGGCAGGCCAGGTGGTGGGTGCTCCAGCACTGGGCCGTTTCCACCACGATGGACGCCTGCAGCCGGAGGCCCTGGCGCAGCAGGTGGTGGTGAACCGCCCCGACGGCCAGCAGAGGGGGGATCGTGGTGTTGAGGGCGGTGATGCCGCCGCCAGCGCGGTCGGAGAGCACCAGGATCTGATGTCCTCCGCGCACGGCGGCTTCCGCCTCGAAGGTGAGGCGATCCAGGGCCGTTTTCAGGCCGGATGGTCCGTCTGCCACTGGCAGCAGGGTGGAGAGGGTGGCCAGCCCCAGGCCTTGGTCGCCCAGGGCAGCGAGTTCCGATTCGTTCAGCACCGGAGTGGAGAGATGCAGCACGGCAGCTCCTGCAGGGTCCGGTCGGAGGGCAGATCCACGGCGGCCCAGGTGCATGTCCAGGCTCATCACCAACCGCTCCCTGAGGGGGTCGATCGGCGGGTTGGTGACCTGTGCGAAGCGCTGTTTGAAGTAGTCGTAAAGGAGGTGGGGCTTGCTGGAGAGCACCGCCAGGGGGATGTCATCTCCCATGCAGTAAGTGGGTTCCTTCCCCTGGGCAGCCATCTCCTCGATCACGAGCTCCAGGTCTTCGGCGGTGAAGCCAAAGGCGGTCTGCAGCTGAAGGAGTTCCAGTTCGTTCCGTTGTCGCTCCCCTTGCCAGCGCCCGGTGGGGAGAGTGCGGCGATGCTCGGCAATCCAGGCGGCGTAGGGGTGCCGTTCGGCTGCCTCAGCCTTCACATCCCAGTTGCGAAGAAGGCGGTGTTGAACCAGGTCGACCGCGAGCATCTGGCCGGGCCCCAACCGACCCTTTTCCAGGATCTGGGCCTCTTCCAGTTCCACCACACCCGTTTCTGAGCCCATCACCACGAAGCCTTCGCGGGTTATGCAGTAGCGGGCTGGGCGCAAGCCGTTGCGATCCAGGGTGGCTCCCACCGTCCGGCCATCGCTGAACACCAGCAGGGCAGGCCCATCCCAGGGTTCCTGCAGGCAGGCGTTGTATTCGTAGAAG
>JBIIHR010000036.1:0-7854 GCA_044235655.1 Cyanobium sp.
ACTGGGGCTATGAACTGGCCACCAGCGAATTCCGGGAGGTTTGCGTGACCGAGCGCGAAAGCTGGATCCTCGAGAATCTGGCCTCCGATCCCTCCCTCACCCTGGAGGGCAATGCGCGCCTGATCGAACCCGGATACGACGCCCTCACCCCCGAGAAACAGGCAGCGATCTGCAACGAGGTGAAGGATGTACTCGATGCCATCGGCACGAGCCATGGGGAAGGGCGCTGGAAGCAGATGGTGATGGTGGACGACCGGATCGCCGACAGCATCTTCCAGCAGATCCAGACGCGCCCGCAGGAATACTCCGTGCTGGCCACCCTGAATTTGAATGGGGATTACGTGAGCGATGCCGCCGCCGCCGTAGTGGGGGGTCTGGGCATGGCCCCGGGGGCCAACATCGGCGACACCGCAGCCATCTTTGAAGCCACCCACGGCACGGCCCCCAAGCATGCCGGTCTGGATCGCATCAACCCCGGCTCCGTGATTCTCAGCGGCGTGATGATGCTCGAGTACATGGGCTGGCAGGAGGCCGCCGATCTGATCACCGCCGGCCTGAGTGCGGCGATCGCCAACAAGGAGGTCACCTACGACCTGGCCCGCCTGATGGAGCCCCGGGTGGAGCCGGTGAGCTGCTCGGGATTTGCTGAAGCCGTGGTGCGCCACTTCGGGGGCTAAGAGGGCGGCAGCGCTCCACCGACCCCGAGCCATGAGGAAGCCCTTTCTGCCCCTAGGATCCGCACACTTTGGCCGGGAATGGTGACCAACCTGCGGGTGCTCGTGGTGGGCGCGGGCTTTGCCGGAGCAGTGGTGGCCAGGGAGTGTGCCGAGGCCGGCCACAGCGTGCATGTGATCGACCGCCGACCCCACCTCGGCGGCAACGCCCACGATGCGATCAACAGCCATGGGGAACGCATCCACCTCTATGGCCCCCACCTGCTCCATGGCGAGCGGGATTCAGTGGCGATCCGCTGGTTGAGCCGGTTCACCGAATGGGTGCCCTATGAGCACCGGGTGCGGGCCCTGCTGGCCGATGGCCGCACAACCCCCCTCCCCGTGAATCGCACCACCTTGGAAGACGTGTTTGAGGTGGAACTGCCCGGCGAGGAAGACGCCCGGGCATTCCTGGCCGCCCAGGTGCCCACTCTCACTCCCAGCAACACCGATGAGGTGTTTCTGGCCAACGTTGGACCCCAGCTGGCCGATCTGTTCTTCCGTCCTTACACCCGCAAGATGTGGGGGGTCTGCCCCACCCAGCTGGAAGCTGCGGTGGGAGCCCGGCTGCCCGTGCGCTACAACCGCGACGATCGCTATTTCACCGATAGCTTTCAGGCCATGCCCAAGGAGGGCTTCACGGCAATGTTTGAGCGCATCCTTGACCATCCCCTGATTGAGGTGACCCTCGGGGAGGCCTATGGGCCGGAGCATGACAACCACGCCGACCACGTGTTTCTGAGCCTGCCAATCGACGAATATTTCCAGTTTCAATTCGGACGTCTTCCCTACCGCTCGATCCGCTTTGAATCCGATCAGGCTCCCCAGGAGCAGAGCGCCACGGTGATCAACTACACCGACACCGGGATCTACACCCGCTGCACCCAGTGGGACCTCATCCCCAATTCCGGGCGCCGCAGCGATGGTCAGCACACCATCACCCGGGAAATCCCCTGTGACGCCAGCGACAACAACAACGAGTGCTACTACCCGGTGCGCAATGGGGACAGCCTGGCCCTGTACGAGCGCTACCGAAGCCTGGCCGAGCAGGAAGCCAACAAAACCTTCATCGGCCGCTGCGGGTTGTTCCGATACATCGACATGGTGCCCTGCGTCACCATCCATCTGCAGCTGGTGAGCCGCTTCCTGGCCGGCGCCCCCCTCACCCAGGCGGCCTTAGCCACGCCATGAGCAATCCCCCAGCCCTGATCTCCGCCACCGACCCCTGCGTTCACTGCGGCTTCTGCTTGCCCACCTGCGCCAGCTATCGGGTGCTGGGCACGGAGATGGATTCCCCCCGGGGCCGCATCCACACCCTCAAGGCCCTGGAGGCCGGTGAGCTGACCCTGGATGCCACCGTGGCCTCCCATTTCGACAGTTGCCTGGGCTGCTTCGCCTGCGTCACCGCCTGTCCCTCAGGGGTGCGCTACGACACCCTGATCGAAGCCACCCGGCCCAAACTCAACGCCCCCGAGCTGCGCAGCCCGGCCCAGAACGCCTTCCGGCGCCTGCTCTTTGCCCTGCTCCCCTATCCCCAGCGCCTGCGGGCCCTGCTGCAGCCCCTGCGGGCCTATGCGGGCACGCCCCTCCAGGCCTTCGCGCGGCGCTCCGGCCTGCCCCGGTTGCTGGGGCCCCAGATCGCGGCGATGGAGCAACTCCTGCCGGCCCTGCCTCCCCAGGCCTTTCGCGACGACCTGCCCGTCGTGGTTCCCGCCCAGGGAGAACGGCGCTATCGGGTGGGGCTCCTGCTGGGCTGTGTGCAGCGGTTGTTTGATCCGGCGGTGAGCCAGGCGGCAATCCAGGTGCTGAGCGCCAACGGCATCGAAGTGGTGATCCCCCCGGACCAGGGCTGCTGTGGCGCCGTCACCCATCACCAGGGAGAAGGGGAGCTCACCCGGGGCCATGCCCGTGCGCTGATGGCCAGTTTCCAGGGGGTGGTGGGGCCCGGCAAGCCCGCCGGGCCCGAGCCCCTGGATGCGGTGCTGGTGACGGCGTCAGGTTGCGGCCATACCCTCAAAGCCTATGGCCGGCTGATGGCGGAGGGGTCCCCTGAAGGGGACACCGACCCCGGCGCGACGGCCTTTGCGGCCCAGGTGGCCGACATCCAGGAATTTCTTGAACGGGTGGGTCTGCGCGACACCTTTCAGCGCCAGCTCCAGCCCCTCAGCCACCCGGACGGCCAGGTGGCCAGCGCCGAACGCCCCCTGAAGCTGGCCTACCACGATGCCTGCCACATGCTCCACGGGCAGGGCCTGGGGGAGCAGCCCAGGGCCCTCCTGCGCCGCATCCCCCATGTGGAAGTGCTGGAGGCCACGGAGGCGGGGGTGTGCTGCGGCAGCGCCGGCATCTACAACCTGGTGCAACCCGAAGAGGCCGAAGCCCTCGGGCGGCTCAAAGCGGAGGATCTGGGCGCTACGGGTGCCGAACTGGCCGTGAGCGCCAACATCGGCTGCACCCTCCAGCTGCGGCGCCACCTGGGGGAAGCCAGCCGCCCCCTGCCGGTGGCCCACCCGATGGAGCTTCTGGCCCGCGCGGCCAGCCTGGCTTGATTCAGGCACCGTCGCTCAGCCCCCCCTCCATCCACCGCCAGGCGACCTCCAGGGTCTGGGCGTCGCCCAGGTTCCCGGGGAAGGTGAGCACGGGCAGGCCGGCCAGGCCCGCCGATTGGGTACCGAGGGTTTCGGGCACAAGCACCAGGGACAGGCCCGGCAGCAGCTGCCCCTGCAGGGCCACCCAGTCGAGCCCCAGCCCATCGGCCAGAAGGGTGTGGGTGGTGATGCCTCCCTTGCTGATCAGGTAGCCCAGGCGGGGGGCGAGGGCCGCCGCCACCCGGGCCATTGAGGCAGCCAGGGTCAGACCCAGAGCCCGCCGCTCCTCGGGGTGGCGGCAATGCAACTCCCCCCGGCTGGTGTGCAACACGGGTGTGCGGCCCCGGGCCATCACGGCCTCGGCCTGCTCGATCCAGGCGGTTTCCAGCGAGGGGAGAAGCCGATCCGGCAAGGGACCCTCCAGAACGCGGTGGACCCGGGCCACGGGCACTTCCACCCCCTCACAGCCCTCCTGAGCCAGAAGCCGCTCCAGCTGTGCATCCGCCAGGGGAACGTGGGAGCCCACCAGCACCAGCCCCCCAAGGGCGGTGCTGCCCGTGCCCCGGCGACGCAGGGCCGCCAGGCCGGCGGCCCCCAGGGGTTGGGGTGGCAGGGCAGCCAGGCCGTTGAGGAGGCTGGCTGCCGATTGAAAGAGAAACCGCCGGGGCCGCTCCCCACCGGCAGGCTGGGGGCCCGCCAGCTCCCGCACCAGGGAGCCGAAGAGCGCCAGGTGGCAGGGCCGCTCCCCATCCACCACGACCAGCCTGTTGCCCGAGAGGCGCCCCAGCCACTGGCGCAGGGCCCGGCGCTCGGCTTCCCCAGCGGCCGCCCCCTCGAGCTCCCGCCAGCCCAGAAGGTCCACCTCCCCGGCAGGGATGCGCCCGCCGCTCTTCTCCTCCACCCACTGCCGGAGGTCGCTTGTGGAATAGGCGAAGAGGCCATCCCGGGCAAAGGGCGTTTCATGGACGGGCTGGCCAGCCAGACGGTGCACCCCATCCACCGTGGTGCGGCCCCCTTCCAGGAAGGCGGGCACGAGGAAGGTGGCATCGATGGGGCCCAGCTCCTGGGCCAGGACCTCCACCTCCAGGGGGAAATGGCCCCGCAACGTGGAATCCCCCCGGCTCACCAGCAGGGCAGCATCGATCACCCCTTCGGCTTGGGCGGCCGCCAGAGCTGGCACCAGGGCGCCACAGATCTGGCGCACCCAGGCGGCCGCCTCGGCGGGTCCCAGGGCCCGGGTGTTGGCCAACAGAAACAGAAAGGGAGAGGGCTGCCGCAAGCCTTCCGCCAGGGCCACCGGATCCCAGCGCAACAGCAGGGGGCAGCCGTGGAGGGTCTGGGATCCGGTGGGATCGTCATCCAGCACGACGATTTTCAGCCGTCGCTCCCCGATTCCTGGAAACGGTTGGCGGTGGGCGGCCTCGTCAGGGAAACTGCCTTGAGCCAAAGCCCTCCTGCATGAAGAAACGGTCCGCCAATGCCCAGCGGCAGAAGCTGCGGATCATGCCGATGGGCGATTCCATCACCGAAGGGGTGGGCGTTCCTGGAGGGTATCGCCGGCCGTTGGTCGACGCGCTCACCGGCAAGGGATATGACGTGGATTTTGTCGGCTCCAAGCGCACCAACGGCGATCCAACCCGGGATCCCCATCACTGGGGCATCAGTGGAGTGGGCATCGCCGCCACGGATGCCGTCATTGGCGGCCGTCGCTACGTATCGCTGCAGGCCAATGAGGGCCCCAATGGAGCGGTGAGAAAGGGCCTGCTCTCGGAGATTCCGAAGGCCATCTCCACGACATACTTCTCCCGTGATCGCAACACCACCAATGTGCTGTTGTTGATGGCGGGAACCAACGATGTGGTGCACCAGGTGGTGGAGCGAAAGGGTGGAGCGGTGCCGGCAGGGGACGTGGGCAATGACGGACGGGGCGAACAGCAGGGAACCATCGCCGCGGCAACCATCGATCGGCTTCAGGCCCTCTTGAAAGAGGTGGATGGAAGGGCCAAGGCCGCAGCCCTCAAGCTCAAGGTGATCGTCGGCACCATCCCCACCTTCACAAGCGACTGGAACCGGCCAACCCTCAGGGACCCCATCAGCCGGGAAATGGTGGAGCAGGCGTCGCGCTACAACGAGCGGATCCTGGCCCTGCGGTCGCAGAAGGGCTACACCAACATCAGCGTGACCAGCGTGGATCAGAACCGGGCGATTGGATGGAATCTGATGGATGGGCTCCATCCCAATGCCCAGGGCTACCAGGCCATGGCCCAGACCTGGCTCAGGGGAATTGAGCAGGTTCTGTTTTGATGCGTCCCACCTCCGACGAGCTGCCCGATCTGGTGCATCAGCTGCACCGGGACGGTAGCCCCTGGGTTCCAGTGGGGCTGGCCAGCCGCCTCCGCTGGGGCCCGCCCTTGGGCAACAGCTGCGAACAGCTCAGCATCGACCGGCTGGATCGGATCCTGGAGCACAACCCCGGCGATTTCACGATCACCGTGGAAGCGGGCGCCCCCCTTCTGGAGGTGCAGCGCGTGCTGGCCAGCCATGGGCAGTGGCTGGCGGTGGATCCCCCCTGGGGCACCCACCCCCTGGCCGATCCCCAGGGATCGGGGGGGGGCGGAAGCCTGGGTGGCCTGGTGGCCCGGGGCCTGGCGGGGGGCTATCGCCAGCGGTACCTGGGTCTGCGCGACCAACTGATCGGCATCCGCCTGGTGCGGGCGGACGGAACGGTGGCACGGGCCGGCGGGCGGGTGGTGAAAAACGTGGCGGGTTACGACCTGATGCGTCTGTTGGCGGGCAGCTGGGGATCCTTGGCCCTGATCACGGAACTTTCCCTCCGCACCCTGCCGATGCCTCCCCATCGGGCGGGCCTGCTGGTGCAGGGGGAGGCCAACCGCCTGGCGGCCCTGAGCACAGGCCTGTCGCGATCGACCCTCACCCCGGAACGCATCGACTGGTGGAGCGCCCCCCTCGCCGAGGCGGCCGGACTGGATGCCGCACCCGCCCTGCTGATTGCCCTGGCCAGCGTGGAGGCCTCCTGCCTCCAGGATCAGCTGGGTGCCGTGGCCAACCTCACCGAGCTCTCCAGCCGAGCGCTGTCTGGGGAGGAGGTGGAGGGCTTGCTGCAGGAAGGGCGCGGCGGCGCCTTGACGGCCGAGCAACCGGCCTGGCTGCTGCGGGTGGGGGTCAACCCCGATGGGGGCCCTCTGGTTCTCGAGAAGGGGTCCGCCCTCGGCCTCAAGCTGGAGCTGGGAGCGGGCAGCGGCCTGGGCATGGCCTGGAGCGAAAAAGCCATCCCGGCCGCTGGGGTGGAAGCCCTGCGCGCCTCGTGCCAGGAGCTGGGGGGGCACCTGACGGTGTTGCTCCAACCGAAAGGGAGCGAGCTGGTGGCCTGGCCCGATGCGCCGGCGAAAGGGCTGATGGAAGCCGTGAAGCGGCAATTTGATCCCATGGGCCAACTCTCCCCAGGGCGCCTGCCCGGGGTGGCCAGACCCGCTCAACAGATCGCGGAGCGGTAGCGGCAGGCCAGCTTGAGGCTCTCGCCCGGCGGCAGGGCATCCGTCTGGCGAAAGAGGGTCATGGCAGGCAGGGGGTGGCGGGGGTCAGGGTGGGGAGCCACTCCATCAAGGCAGCATTCACCTGCTGGGGCACCTCATCGTGGGGGCAGTGGCCCGCATCGAGCAGCACCTCGGTGGTGCGCGGCGGGGCGTAACGGGCGAAGGTCGCGCGGCGCCCCTCGGCATTGATCCAGGGATCCCGCAACCCCCACAGGAGCAACAGGGGCGCCCCCAGCTGGGCGAAGAGGGCATCGAGGGGTTCACCCTGGGGAATGTCGAACACCGTGCGAAACACCCCGAAGGCCCCCGGATCCCGGGAGGGCCGGAGGATCGATTCCACCAGGGCGTCATCCACATTGGTCTGGTCGACGTAGACCCGCTGGAGGGTGCGCCGCACGGTGGCGGGCCTGCGCAGGTTTTCAAACAGCAGCCGCTGCACAACGGGGCTGGTGAAGATGGCCCGGCCCACGGTGCGCCGCGCGATGGCGCCCCAACCGCTGGGCGCGGCCTGCTCCTCGCTGAAGGGCCCAGCTGCATTCAGCAGCACCACCCCCGCAGCCAGGGGAGCCGTGCCCAGCTCGGTGGAACTGAGGGCCGCGCCGGCGGCGAGGGCCGCATAACCCCCCAGGGAATTGCCCACCAGCACGGTGGGACGACCAATGCGCTCCCTCACGTAGGCCACCAGCTGATCCCGCCAGAGGGCGCCGCCATAGGGCAGGTCCTCAGGCTTGGCGCTGCGGCCGAAGCCGAGCAGATCGATGGCATGCACCTCGTGGCTCTGGGCCAGCACCGGCAGGTTATGGCGCCAGTGGTCGGTGGAGGCGCCGAAGCCGTGAACCAGGAGAAGGGCAGGCCCCTCGGGAAGGGTGGGGGCTTGGTGAAGGGAATGAACCGAGTGTCCCGCAAACCTCCAGGGCCCTTCACCGGAGGAATCCATGGGAGTCATGCCAGCGCCATCCATTGGCTGGATGGTAGGGAGATTGCGGGGCCGAAGGGATG
>JBIIHR010000037.1:0-7796 GCA_044235655.1 Cyanobium sp.
CAACCCGTGAGGGTCGGTATCGCCTCAGGGATTCCCAGTTCAGCGGCACCTGGTTTGCGGCCAATCAGGCCGATGTGGTGGTGGAGAGCGGCGATGCCCACACGGCCTGGTTGAAGCAGGCAGGGGCTCTCCCACTCCAGAGCGGCCTCAGTGATGCGGTGAAGGAATACGCCGAGCGTGCCAAACAAGCCAGGCCCGGCTGGGCCACCGTGCCCCCGGCGCCACCTCCTCAGGTGAATGTGCCTGGTTCCAACACCCTGCCCCATGACGCCTGAGCTCGCCCCCCGATGACCTCCGCCACCTTCCCGACCAGCGAGCCCAAGCCATCCTGGACGCGTTACTTCAGCTTCAACACCGATGCCAAGGTGATTGGTATCCAGTACATCGTGCTGGCGTTCTTCTATTTTCTGATCGGGGGCCTGCTGGCCATGATCATCCGGGGTGAGCTGATCACCCCGGCGTCCGATCTGGTGGATCGCACGGTTTACAACGGCATCTACACGATGCATGGAACGATCATGTTGTTCCTGTTCGTCTTTCCCGTGCTCAACGGGCTCAACAACCTGTTGATTCCCACCATGATCGGCGCGCCGGACATGGCCTTCCCCCGGTTGAATGCGGTGGCCTTCTGGCTGGTGCCGATCTTCGGAACCCTGCTGCTGGCCAGCTTCTTTGTGCCCGGTGGGCCCGCCTATTCCGGCTGGTGGTCCTATCCGCCGGTCAGCATTCAGAATCCCCTGGGCCATCTGGTGAGTGGCCAGGGGCTGTGGCTCACGGCCGTGGCGCTCTCCGGCGTGTCGTCGATCATGGGGGCGGTGAATTTCGTCACCACGATCCTTCGCATGCGGGCTCCGGGCATGACCTGGTTCCGGATGCCGGTGTTCTGCTGGACAGCGCTGGCGGCCCAGAGCCTTCAGCTGATCGGCCTGCCCGCCCTCACCGGTGGAGCGATCATGCTGCTCTTCGATCTGGTGGCGGGAACATCGTTCTACAGGCCGGAAGGAGGCGGCGACCCAGTGCTCTATCAGCACTTCTTCTGGTTCTATTCCCATCCGGCGGTTTACGTGATCATCCTGCCGGTGTTCGGAATCTTCTCGGAACTGTTTCCCGTCTATTCACGCAAGCCGCTGTTCGGCTACGTGTATGTGGCGCTGGCCTCGTTCATCATCGTCGGTCTTGGGCTGATCGTCTGGGTGCACCACTTCTTCACCAGTGGTGTGCCCCAGTGGATGCGAAATCTGTTCATGGTCAACACCATGTTGATTTCAGTGCCCACCGGCGTGAAGGTGTTCGCCTGGCTGGGAACGCTGTGGCGCGGCAAACTTCGGCTCACCACGGCGATGTTGTTCTGCCTGGGCGGCCTCTTCAACTTCGTGTTCGCCGGCATCACCGGGGTGATGCTCGCCACCGTGCCGGTGGACATCCACGTGAGCAACACCTATTTCGTGGTGGGTCATTTCCACTATGTGATTTATGGCGCTGCGGTCATGGGGATCTTCGCGGCGATCTATCACTGGTTCCCCAAATTCATCGGCCGTATGCCCTACGAAGGGCTCGGCAAACTGCATTTCCTCCTCACCTTCGTGGGTGCCAATCTCAATTTCCTACCGATGCACCCTCTCGGCCTGATGGGTATGCCGCGGCGGGTGTCGAGCTACGACCCGGAATTCGCCTTCTGGAACGTGATTGCCAGTCTGGGTGCCTTTCTGCTTGGTGTGTCGATCATTCCTTTCCTGCTCAACGTGGTGAGTGCCTGGATCCGCGGCCCTATCGCGCCCCACAATCCCTGGAATGCAATCGGTCTGGAATGGTTGCTGCCCTCGCCCCCCCCTGAGGACAATTTCGGCGAGCATGTGCCCGTGGTGATCTCCAGGCCCTATGGCTATGGCACCGGCAAGCCCCTCGTGGAGCACCAGGCCGAGCTTGAGCAGGCCCTCACCCTCGCCGATCAGAAGGAGGCATCGCGATGACCAGCGCCGTTCCCACCAATGCTTCCGAGCAGCCCCATGGGGGCGAGCATCCAAAGCACAACCTCACCGGTTTCATCATTTTTCTCTGCTCTGAAAGCGTCATCTTTCTGGCGTTCTTCAGCGGTTATGCCCTGCTCAAGACCAGCGCACTCAACTGGCTCCCCCCTGGTGTGGAGGGATTGGAGTGGCAGAAGCCACTGATCAACTCGATCGTGCTGATCTCCAGCTCCGGCACCATCTACCTTGCCGAACGCGCCAAGGCGAAGGGAAATCTCTGGGGCTTCCGTGCCTTCTGGTTGCTCACCATGGTGCTGGGCGCCTATTTCCTCTATGGCCAGGCAGTGGAGTGGAGTGGCCTGAAGTTTGGGCTCACATCCGGAACCTTCGGGGCCACCTTCTATCTGCTCACGGGCTTTCATGGCCTGCACGTGGCCACGGGGGTGGGCTTGATGACCCTGATGCTGGTCAAATCCTTCATTCCAGGAAACTATGCTGGGGGTGAACAGGGGGTGCAGGCAACCTCCTTGTTCTGGCATTTCGTGGATGTGATCTGGATCATCCTGTTTGCCCTTCTCTATGTGTGGCAGGTCTGAATCATGATCATTGATGACAATCATTACGATGTGATCCTGATCGGCAGCGGGGCAGCCGGCGGCAGCATGGCTGCCAGCCTCGCCCGATCTGGCCATCAGGTGCTGCTGCTGGAACGGGGGAGGGCGATGCCGCCCGAGGAGCAGAATGTTGCCGGCACCGATCTCTTCCGCAAGACGCGCTACCACGCGGCCGAACAGTGGTTTGGCCCGGATGGCGACCCCTTCCCCCCCCAGACCGTGCATGCCCTGGGTGGCAACACGAAGATCTGGGGTGGCGTGCTGGAGCGCATGCGCGAGCAGGAATTCAGCGGCGTGAAACTGCAGGAGGGTTCCACCCCTGCCTGGGGCCTGAGCTACGCCGATCTGGCTCCCTGGTATGCCAAGGCGGAAGTGCTCTACAACGTTCACGGGGTGGCCGGGGCGGATCCAACTGCCCCTCCGATGGAGGGCGACTATCCGTCACCACCCAGGCCGGTGGAACCCTTTCTGGTGGAGCTGCGCGCGGCCCTGGAGCGTCAGCAGCTCCATCCCTACGACCTGCCCCAGAGCTGGAATGATGGTCTGCACGGGGCTCGGGGCGATGCGGAGGTGTTCGGCCTGGGGCCCGCTCGGAGCAGCGGCGTCACCGTGAAGGACGGTGCCAGGGTGGTGCAGCTGCACGTGAACCCCAGCGGCCATGAGGTGCGGGGGGTGGAAGCGGAGATCGGTGGGCAGCGCTGGCTGTTCCGCAGCCATCAAGTGGTGCTGGCGGCCGGAGCCGTCACCACAGCGGAGATCCTGCTGCGTTCCGCCACCGATCACCACCTGCGGGGGCTGGCCAACGGCTCCGATCAGGTGGGCCGCAACCTGATGAAACCCCAGCTCACGGCCATCCTGCAGCTGGCTTCCGCCCCCAATTCAGGGCGCTACAGCCCAGGCCACGGGCTCACCGATTACTACTGGGGTGACAAGAACGTGAGCTACCCCCTGGGCTCGATCCACAACGGCGGAGGGGTGCTGCAGGATGCCCTCTTCGCGGAATCGCCACCGGTGCTCTCCCTGGTGACGCGGCTGATGCCCAATTTCGGTCTGGAGCAGCTGGCCTCCCGCTCCATCACCTGGTGGGCCATGAGCGCCGTGCTGCCCGATCCCCACAACCGGGTGGTGCTGCGCGGCAGCCACCTGCAACTCAATTACACCGCCAACAACCGGGAAGCCCACGATCGCCTGGTTTACCGCTGGCTCGACATTCTCAAGGCGGTGGAGGCCGATCCCCTCACCCTGGTGGCCAAGGGTGCCCCCACCCACCCCCGCGGAGAAGCCCCTCTCTCCGCCATCGGCGTGGCCTGCGGCACCTGCCGCATGGGGGCCGACCCCGCCAGTTCGGTTGTGAATCTGGAGGGCCGCTGCCACGAGCTCGACAACCTCTGGATCGCCGATGCCAGCGTGCTGCCCAGCTGCCCATCGGTGGGCATCGGCCTCACGGTGATCGCCAATGCCCTGCGGGTGGCGGAGCAGGTGCGGGCCAGGCTTTAAGAGGAGACGCTCCTACGCGACGTCCGCAGGGTGGGCCATCGCTGGATCGGAAGGGCCCTCCGCCTCCAACGGCTCCTCCATCACCAGACCCAGGCGTCTCGCCAGAGTCGGGGCCGTCAGGCCCTGCACCACCACGGTGAGAAGGATGGTGAGGAACACCAGTCCCTTGAGGGGGCTGCCCCCCGCAACGCCGGCCTGTTGGAGGCGCAGGGCAAACAGGCTGGCCACGGCAGCGGAGACGATCCCCCGTGGCGCGATCCAGCTGATGATCAATCGCTGACGCCATCCCAGGGAGGGCAGACCGAGGCCGGCCAACTGCATCACCGGGGCGCGCCAGAGCATCAGCGCCAGCACGCAGGCCACCCCTCCGATTCCAAGCGGACTTAACTCCTGCAGGGACAAATCGGCGGCCAGCAGGGGAAAGAGCACGGTGATGGCCAGATTGGCCAGCTGCTCCACCAGCGCCTCCAAGGGCTCCAGGGAGGGGCCCAGCCGCAGGCCCACCACCACCCCGGCGGTGACCGCCGCGGGCAGACCCGATTCCGGCAGCAGGGTCTCGGCCCCGCCAAACAGCAGGAACAGAACGCCGACACAGAGCTGCAGTTGCAGGGTTGGATCGGCCCTCTCCCCAAGACGGCGCAGGAGCTCCGAGAGCAGAGCGCCGATGGTGGCGCCGAGCACCACTCCCCCTCCCAGACGGAAAAGCAGGCGCAGACCGGCCTCCTGCCAATCACCGGTTGATCCCAGGGCCAGTTCGAGGAGCACCAGGGCCAGCACTGCGGCCAGCGGCTCCAGGATCAGGCCCTCCGCCATCAGGATCTGGGCACTGTTGGCCTCGAGCCGCATCTGCCGCACCAGGGGGGTGACCACCGTGGGGCCCGTGGCCAGCACGATGGCGCTGAACACCAGGGCGAGCGACCAGGGCAGACCGGCCAGGGAGTGGGCGAGCCAGGCCCCCATGGGGAACACCAGCATCAGGCGGGCCAGCACCAGCTGCACCACGGAGCGCTGGAGTTCCCGGCCGGCGAGCCGGAGGTTCAGGCCACCGTGGAACAGGATCAGGCTCACCAGCAGGCCCACCACCGGCTCCAGTCCCTCCCCCAGGCGCTCGGTCTGGATCCAGCCCAGGCCGGCCCGGCCTGCCAGCAGTCCAGCCACAAGCAGCAGCACCACCCCCGGCAGGCCGCTCAGCCGTGCCAGCAGCTGGGCCAGGGCGCCCATGGCGAAGGAGAGGCCCCAGACCAGCTCCAGTCGGGCACCGCTCATGTATTGGAGCCCAGCTCCCACCAGCGCGGCTTCATGAAATAGTCCTCGTCTTCGTATTCCACGAGAAGCCCTTCGGCGTGGCTGACCAGGTCGTGGGGGGCCACCTCAAAGCCCGCTCCCTGGGCAATGGCGGCCACCTCATCGGCATCGGCCGCTGCGGTGGTGGAGAGGCGAGCCTGGAGGCTTTCGTCTTGCCGCACCGCCTGGATGAAGGCCTGCAACTGCTGTTCTGCCATGGAAAAGGAGGCTTGGCGTCCTCAGTTTGCTGGAGGGACGGGCGAGGCTGGTTTGATGCTTGATGCGATGGCATCCCAGCTGCGGCTGAGGGCAGACCCGGCCTCGTGCTCCGGCAGCGCAACGGCCTGCCCCTGCTGCACTGCAAGCCGCAGGGCGATCACGGCGCCCGCTTCCGCAGCACCCCCAGCAGCTTCTCAAACTCGGCGGGAAGGGGTGCCTCGAACTGCATCCGCTCGCCCGTCACCGGATGGTTGAGCCCCAGTTGCACGGCATGGAGGGCCTGGCCGCTGAGGGCCACCGGCAGGCGCCGGGCCCGGGAGTACACCGGGTCGCCCACGATTGGATGCTGGATGTGGGCGCCGTGCACCCGGATCTGGTGGGTGCGGCCTGTGTCGAGCTGGAAGCGCAGCAGGGCGTAATCCCCCAGCCGCTCCACCACCTGCCAGTGGGTGCAGGCATGGCGGCCGCTGTCATCGCTCACCACCGCGTATTTCTTGCGGTCGGCCGGGTGGCGGCCGATGGCGCCCACGATCGTGCCCCCATCAGCGGCGGGCTGGCCGTGCACCACCGCCAGATACTCCCGGCTGGCGATGCGCTTCTGGATCTGCACCTGCAGCTTCACCAGGGCCTCCTGGCTCTTGGCTACCACGATGCAGCCGCTGGTGTCCTTGTCGAGGCGGTGCACGATGCCGGGCCGCAGCTCTCCGCCGATGCCTGGCAGGTCGGGGCAGTGGTGCAGCAAGGCGTTCACCAGGGTGCCGTCCTTGTTGCCTGGCGCCGGATGCACCGTGAGGCCAGCGGGCTTGTTGAGCACGATCAGGTGGGCGTCCTCAAAGAGCACATCCAGGGGGATCTCCTGGGGGATCAGGTAGGGGAGAGGTTCGGGTGGGGGCATCCAGAGCTCCACCTGATCGTCCTGGCGCAGGGGCGTCTTGGCCCGGCCCGTGACCCCGTTCACCCGCACGCAGCCCGCATCGATGAACTTCTGGATCCGGGCCCGGCTCTGCTCCGGCCGCTGGGCCACCAGCCAACGATCCAGCCGCATCGGCAGGGGCTTGGGGTAGGTGAGCGTGATCAGCTCCCCTTCCCCCTGGCCGAATCCCTCCATTGGCCCATCGGTGCTGGTGCTTCTGCAGCCTGCCAGTTCACGGCCGTGGCTGGGGCCGATGGGCCTGCCATGGGTGAGAGAAGCTGCCATAGTGAAGAGGGGTCGGAGGGGGCCGGTCGTTGGACGGTTTTGCCGATCGGGCCGTGCTGGAGGCCCGCCGCGATCTTCTGCTCT
Organism: Cyanobium sp.; assembly: GCA_044235655.1. Taxonomy (GTDB): domain Bacteria; phylum Cyanobacteriota; class Cyanobacteriia; order PCC-6307; family Cyanobiaceae; genus Cyanobium. Next base: position 6,864 of record JBIIHR010000037.1, read on the forward strand.
GCCTGCTGCGGGATCAGCGCGTGCTGGTGGCCGTGTTCCCCAGGTTTCTGGCCCTCAGCCTGGCGTTCCGCCCTGGTGCTGCAGAGGTCTCCTCTCTCAAGGCCTTGACCTTCACCACCTCCGTGGCCGATGGGTTGGCCCAGCTGGAGCGAGCCTCAGACCCCTTCCATCTGCTGGTGAGCGAACACCTGGCCGATGGGCCGGGCCTCGACCTGATCCGGGCCGCCAAGGCCCACTCCCCCCTGCACCGCTGCCTCCTGGTGCTGACCCACAACCGTCGCGTGCTGGTGCAGGCCGCTCTGGAGAGCGGGGCCGATGCCATCGTGCTGGAGGACAGCCTGGGGCGCACCGGTGCCCTGGTGTTTGCGGTGGAGCAGGTGCACAAGGGCCATACCTTCGTGGATCCGGCCCTGGATCAGGAGCTCCCGGAGAGTCCAGTGGATCCCCCCGGCCAGCTCACCCCCCGGGAGGTGACCGTGCTGCAACTGGTGGCCCATGGCCTCAGCAACCGGGAAATCGGTGAGCAGCTGCACATCGCTCCAACCACTGCCCGCGACCATGTGCAGGACATCCTGCGCCGGCTAGGGGTGAGGAGCCGGGCGGCGGCGGCCGTCGAGGGGGTGCGGCGGGGCTACTGCCGCTGAACAGCCGGACAATTGGAAAATCATTAGGGCGACTCGGCCCGGCCCTCCAGAAGCCAGACCACAGTTGTTGCCTCCCCCCCCTGGTGTGATGGCCCTCGACGAGTATCCCCGCGGCCAAGGTTTTCCCGGCGTGATTGGTCGCACGCGTGATGTCTCCAAGCCCGCCTGGCCCCGGCCTGTTCGGGCGCGAGCGGGGGCACCCAATGTGGTGATGGTGGTGCTCGATGACACGGGCTATGCCCAGCTGGGGTGCTTTGGTTCGCCGATTCGCACTCCCCACATCGATGGG
>JBIIHR010000038.1:0-7739 GCA_044235655.1 Cyanobium sp.
TGTGCCGTGGGCCTGGGCGAAGGCGCTTCGGGCGGTGGCAATGTTGCCACCGTGGCCATTGATCACAAAGATCCGCTCAAATCCATGGCGGGCCAGGGACAGCACCACGTCGTGGAGGACGGCCAACAGGGTGGTGGGTTGCAGGCTCACGGTTCCGGGAAAACCGAGATGGTGCTCTGCCATCCCGTAGGCCTGTGTTGGCGCCACAAGCACACCGGTGCGCCGTCCGACCTCCAGGGCTACAGCGGCGGCAGTCAGCGCATCGGTGCCGATGGCTCCCGTGGGTCCATGCTGCTCGGTGGAGCCCAGGGGCAGGATGATTCCTTTGCAATGGCTCAGGTAGGCCTCCACCTCAGGCCAGCTGCGAAGGTCAAGCCGGATCTTCTCCGTTTCAGAGGAGGGCGAGGTCGGGAGGAGGGATGTCATCACGGACACGGATTGGGACGTCAAACTGCCTAAACTCTCTTAAGTCGCGGCAGCGGCATGTTGCACCGAAAGCTTGCCCAATACTGTGTCGAGCAGCGGTCTGTTTGGGTCTTTCTCAAAGACCAGCAGTGTTGGTTGGAAGATGCCACGGTGGTCGATGTGGACGTCGATCTGGTCACCTTTCGCTACGAGGAGGAAGACGATGAGGCTGACGAGCGCCTGAGCTGGGAGGTATGCGTACCGTTGGAATCCATTGGCGCCGTGAGCACCAGGCTCGCCACTGTGAATCGGATGACTGGGGTGGAGGATCTGGCGACCACGGGGGATTGTCCTGAGGCTGAGCGCCTGGGACTGCCCTGAAAGGGGGCGATCAGTGGGCTGTCCCGTTCCCGTCGTAAGCATCGGTGTCGTAGTAGCCGCCCTTGGTGCCGAAGAACAGGGTCGTCAGGCAGAACAGTCCACTGCCCACCAAAAGCACGGAGGCAAGGGTGAGGCCGTCGTTCATGTCTGATCTCAATGCTCAGTTGTCCCATTGTGCAGGCCCCAGGCCAGTTCTGCTGCGGCCTGTCTTGCATGCCGCACACCTGGCCGATTCGTCCTGGTTCTCTGCCCTCCAGGCTGTCCCGGTGAGGGGTCCAGGGTTTTCAGCCACATTCTCTATTGATCAAGCTTGCAAATCTGGTTGAAATCCTGGCTGTTATTGGAAGGGTTTTCTTTGTCGGGATCCTGGCTCAGTTAGCGAAGCTGGATTCGCAGTCGGGGCAAGACTGAATTCCTATTGGTTTGTTTGCTTTTTGGTTTCTTGACTTTTCTTGGCCTTTATCCTTCCTCCCCGATCAACCCTCTCTCGCCCTAGCTTTGCTATGCAGAGTTTAGTGGACGTGGACAGGGCCTCCCCGGTGATCTCTACCTCCCAGCTCCCCCTTTCCTTCTTCGCACGTCCCGCCGAGCTCGTCGCCCCTGATCTGATCGGCTGTCTGCTGGTGAAGCGCCAGCCCTCAGGCGAGCTGCTATGGGGCGTGATCGTGGAAACGGAGGCCTATTCGCAAGCCGAACCCGCCTGCCATGGTTACCGGCGGCGAAGCCCCAGCAATCAAACCCTTTTCGGCGAGCCCGGCCGTTTTTATGTGTATGTGATTTATGGAATTCACCACTGCGTGAACGTGGTCACCGATCGGGCGGATTGGGCCAATGGGGTGCTCCTAAGGGCTCTGGCGCTTCCCCAGGAACCGGTGCGGGTGGCCTCCGGACCGGGTCTGCTGGCCAGGCGGTTTGGGATGGACCGCCGCCACGATGGGCTCTTGGCCCACCCTGATCAGGGGTTTTGGCTGGCGCCCAGGCCCGCCAGGCTTCAGGATCGGATGGAGCAGTGGAACGGGGAGGACAAGCAGCTGGTGACCGTCACCACCCGGATTGGCGTGCGCGAGGAGGTTCCGCTCCCCTGGCGTTGGTATCTCTGGCCCAGCCGCAGCGTGAGCCGCCGGGCCCCTGGGGATGGCGCGCCAGCAGAGACGCTGGCTTGGCCCGTGCAGGAGGACTGGCTGCCATGACGGCCTGGAGCCATCCCCATGTTGTGGATCTCGCCTCCTTTTCCTTGGAGGATTACGCCACGGTGCTGGAGCTCGCCCAGCGCTTCCGCGCCCTGCCCGTGGCGGGCGCCCGCAAGCTGCCAGCCCTGCAGGGCCGGCTGGTGACCACGCTTTTCTTTGAGCCGAGCACCAGGACGCGCAGCAGTTTTGAACTCGCGGCCCGCAGGCTTTCGGCCGATGTGCAGACCTTTTCTCCCTCCTCCAGCTCCCTCAGTAAGGGGGAAAGCCTGCTGGATACGGCCCGCACCTATGTGGCCATGGGAAGCAATGTGCTGGTGGTGCGCCACGGCTGTGCGGGCGTGCCCCAGAAGCTCGCCCGTGATCTGGAAGCCCTCGGCTCCGGAGTGGCGGTGCTCAATGCCGGGGATGGCCTCCACAGCCACCCCAGCCAGGCCCTGTTGGATCTGTTCACCCTGGCCCGGCACTTCGCGCCGGAGAAGCCCACGCCTGAGGCCTTGCAGGGCAAACGCATCGTGATTGTGGGGGATGTGCTCCATTCCAGGGTGGCTCGCTCCAACCTCTGGGCCCTCACCGCCTGCGGAGCTTCTGTGGTGCTGTGTGGCCCGCCCACTCTGCTGCCCGAGACCTTTGCCGCGTTCACCTCCTCCCCCCCCCCAGGCCAGGCGGTGGATCCGGTGGCGGTGCGGGGCCGTGTCTGCGTTGTGCGGGATCTGGAGGAGGCCCTGCCTGGGGCTGACGCGGTGATGACCCTGAGGATCCAGAAGGAACGGATGCACCAGCATCTCCTCACCAGCCTGGACAGCTATCACCGCCGCTATGGCCTCAGCCACCGGGTGATGGCCCTCTGCGGCAGACCCGTGCCCGTGCTCCACCCCGGGCCTGTGAACAGGGGGGTGGAAATGGCAGGGGACCTCCTGGATGATCCATCCAGGAGCCTGGTGGATGAACAGGTGCGCAATGGGGTGCCGATCCGAATGGCGTTGCTCTACCTCCTGGCGGCGGCCCTGCCCGATGAGACGGGTTTGAGGGAATCAAGCTTCAAAGAAGCTTGAACCCCTCCAGCAACAACCCGTACAGCAGGCCGATCCGTGCCATGTCCACCAGCTGCACCAGCAGCCGATCGCTTGCTCCCTCCCGCAGGGCCCTGCGCGTTCGGACGCTGACTTCGAGGACCACCACGCAGACCATGGCAGCGATGAAGTCCATCTGATCAAGCGCCCCGGTGATGGTGCCCAGCCCGACGCCGATTACAAAACTGATCAGCAGAACCACAAGCAGGAGCGACAGGCGTCGCCAGGGATTGCTTGACCAGCGTTGGAGGCGAGACCCTGCCTCAGCAATGGTGATCTGAAAGCGGGTCTGCTGGTAGCGCAATGACTCACAAGCGCTGAAAGATAGCTGAGCCTAAGAGAGGCAAGCCTGATGAAAAGAGGGGCAGGGCTGCCTTTGGCCGGTTTCCCAGGGTTCACCGTGGTTTCGGTGAACCCTGGGGGCCAGCGGTGATCCCCATCACCCGACCCGGAACCCTGCTCCCCCATATCTACACCATTTATGGGGGTGTGGCAGCTTTTTCACCCCACCCATAGGGGATGCCAATAAAAAAGCCCGAGGCCGATGCCCGGGCGGGTGATGGGGACTTCGCAAGGAAACCAATCATGACCAGGCTAGGCAACCAGGTGCAGCCGCCATGGGGACCGTCCTTATTTTTTTGTTGACAAATGGATCACTTCTGTGTGTGGATTCACACCATGGTAGGGCCGGGTCAGGGTTCACCCTCTTTTTTGCGGGGGGTTTTGCCTTCCAGCAGCTCCATCAGGGCTTCCATTTGTGCCATCACCCCTCTCAGCTCACCGGCTTCGGGGAGTAGTCCGTCTTCGATCACACCTTGGTGCATCTCGCGAAGCTCCTGGCGGATGTAGCGGAGGTGGCTGACCACCTGCTCGCGCTTGGACTGCGACATCGTTTGTGTCGGGCTACAGCCTCCCTATTTACCCCATCACCTGCCCGATGGGGATGGGTTTTCCACCATACGCTGCTCCCAGACATGGGAAGAAGCGCGGTTTTGATGGAGAATAGGGGACTCGAACCCCTGACCTCTGCGGTGCGATCGCAGCGCTCTACCAGCTGAGCTAATTCCCCTTTCGTCCAATTATCCCCCCTGTGACCCACCCCATCAGCGCCCCCATCAATGCCATCTCCCAGGAGAGGCTGGAGGCTTTTGATGAAGCCGCCATTGCCGAGCTGGCCCGTCGGCTGGAGGAGGACGATTACCCCAGTCCCTTCGCCAGCCTGGAGGATTGGCATCTGCTGCGAGCTCTGGCCATCCACCGCCCAGAGCTTGCTGAGCCTTACGTCCACCTCGTGGATCAGGAGCCGTTTGACGAAGACTGAACCAGGGGCATGCTCAGCGAGCCCCAGCCCAGATCGGGTACGGGAAAGGCTTCCTAAGCCGCCTGGGCCAAGTCGGCATTGGCCTCAGGCTGCTGGGGCTCAGGATCGGCCTGCTGAAGCAGATCGAGAAACGTGCGGAGCTGGAGCCTGGGGATGTAGGGCCAGCCTCCACTGAGCTCCATGTCCTGAAGGAGCTTGAACAGGGTGCTTCTCTCGGATGGAAGACTGGATCGGAAGGGACCGTCCTGGATGGAGCGATGCAGATGCTCGAGATGGCGGAGAAGGGCCAGCAGCACTTGGGGGTCATCGCCGTGGATCGAAGCGATCCCACTGATTTGGGCAAGGAGCGGTGCGATTTCTGCTTCCAGCGAAGAAACCTCTGGAGAGACAGCTGGAAAAACACCTGACTGCGTATCAGATGGACCTGAAGGCGCTGGTGGTCTCGAATCGGGCCTGGCGGTCATCCTGTGCTGTTAGAGGTAGGGGCTGGGCAGCTCCTACAGGTTGTTGAGACAGATCATCAATCTACCAGGGTCTGGGGGGTGAAGACCGGTAGGATCCGCCAGAAGCCCAGTTCCGAACCGTTCCTGCGGCCACTCTCCATGCGTTTTCGACCCCTGCTGGCCATTGTGCTGGCGTTTTGCCTCACTCTTGTGACCGCCTGCAGCGGCGGGGCCAGGGCTGTTGATCGGAACAGCCTCACTTACGACCAGATTGTCAACACCGGGCGGGCCAATGATTGCCCCACCCTTCCTGATACGGCTCGAGGCACCATCCCCCTCGACCCCTCCTCGACCTATCGACTGAAGGAGATCTGCCTCCATCCCTCCGAGGTTTTTGTGAAGGGTGAACCCGCCAACAAGCGCCAGGAGGCCCAGTTCGTGGCAGGTAAAATCCTTACCCGTTACACCTCCAGCCTGGATCAGGTTTTTGGCGATCTGAAGCTCGACGGCAACACCCTCACCTTCACCGAGTTGGGAGGAATTGATTTCCAGCCGATCACCGTTTTGCTTCCTGGTGGTGAAGAGGTTCCTTTCACCTTCTCCAGCAAGGAGCTGGTGGCCACCGGCACGGGCGACACCCTCTCCACCAGCACCGATCTCACCGGGCCCTACAGGGCGCCCAGCTACCGCACCAGCAATTTCCTTGATCCCAAGGGTCGGGGTCTGACGACCGGGTACAGCAGCGCGGTGGGTCTGGTGCCCGCCGGGGATGAATTCAGCAGTGAAACCATCAAGCGCTATGTGGATGGCACCGGCACCATGAACTTCTCCATCACCAAGGTCGATGCCGACACCGGTGAATTTGCCGGGGTGTTCACGGCCATCCAGCCTTCAGATACCGACATGGGCACCAAGGCTGCTGTTGATGTGAAAGTCACCGGAGAGCTCTACGGTCGCCTTGAGAAGGCCTGAAGTTCTGGCTCCCTCATCCATAACAGGGGTCGTGAGACCCCTTTTTTCATGCCAGGAAGTCGGCATTCGACGGCCATCTGGGAGAATCCCCCTCTCCCCTCATGGGTTCGATGTCCGTTGCCCCCAGTGGTGTATCCACCCGCACCGCCCTCATTCCGCCCCATGGCGGCTCCCTGGTGAATCTGATGCTGGGTCTTGAGGAGCAGGGGCCCGCAAAGGATTCGATCTGCCGGCGCCTGGAGTGCAGCGACAGGAACGCCTGCGATGTGGAGCTGCTGGTGGTGGGGGGTTTTTCTCCCCTGCGGGGATTCATGCACCAGGAGGATTATGACGCCGTGGTGAGCGGCTACCGCACCACCAGTGGCCTCCTGTTCGGGTTGCCGATCGTTATGGACACCGACGACCCTTCTGTGGCCATTGGCGACCGTGTCCTGCTGACCTATCGGGGCCAGGACCTGGCCATCTTCACCGTGGAAAGTCGCTGGGAGCCCGACAAAGTCAAGGAAGCCCAGGGCTGTTACGGCACCACTTCACTGGAACATCCCGCGGTTCGGATGATCGCCTGCGAGCGGGGGCGTTTCTACCTCGGCGGCAGTCTGCAGGGCTTGGAGCTCCCAAGGCGAGTGTTTCCCTGCCGCACCCCTGCCGAGGTGCGTGAGACCCTCCCCCATGGGGAGGATGTGGTGGCGTTCCAGTGCCGCAACCCCATCCATCGGGCCCATTACGAACTCTTCACCGGGGCTCTCCAGGCCTCCAACGTGAGCTCTGGGGCGGTTGTGCTGGTGCACCCCACCTGCGGTCCCACCCAAGACGATGACATTGACGGAGAGGTGCGCTTCCGCACCTACGAACGGCTGGCGGAAGAGGTGGCCAACCCCCGCATTCGTTGGGCCTACCTGCCCTACTCGATGCACATGGCGGGCCCACGGGAAGCTCTGCAGCACATGATCATCCGCAAGAACTATGGCTGCAGCCACTTCATCATTGGCCGCGACATGGCGGGCTGCAAATCGTCTCTGAGCGGGGAGGACTTTTATGGCCCCTACCAAGCCCAGGATTTCGCCCGGGATCAGGCCCCTGAACTGGGCATGGAAACCGTTCCCTCCCTCAATCTCGTTTACACAGAAGAGGAGGGCTATGTCACCGCCGAGCATGCCCAGGCCAGGGGACTGCACGTGAAGAAGCTCAGCGGCACTCAGTTTCGCCGCATGCTGCGGGGAGGGGAGGATATCCCCGAGTGGTTCGCCTTTCGTAGCGTGGTGGAGGTGCTGCGCGCGGCGACCTGACCATCCACGGTTAACATTCCTTAACTCCATAACCATTCGTCCGGAGGCGATCCCTTGAAGAAACGGTGGCGGAACGCAGGGCTCTATGCCCTCCTTGTGATCGTGTTCATCGCCCTCGGCACGGCCTTTCTCGATCGGCCGGACCCAGCCCGGGCGCCACGCACTCTCCGCTACAGCGATTTCGTGGAGGCGGTTCAGGACAACGAGATCTCCCGTGTATTGATCTCCCCCGACCGGGGCACGGCCCAGGTGGTGCAGAACGATGGTCAGCGGGCGGTGGTCAATCTCGCCCCGGATAAGGATCTGCTGAAGCTCCTCACCGACCACAACGTCGATATCGCGGTCCAGCCCAGTTCGGAACCGGCTCCTTGGCAACAGGCCGTGGGCAGCCTGCTCTTCCCCCTTCTTCTTCTCGGCGGGTTGTTCTTCCTCCTGCGTCGTGCCCAGTCGGGTGGTGGAAACCCTGCCATGAACTTTGGTAAAAGCAAGGCCAGGGTTCAGATGGAACCACAAACCCAGGTCACCTTTGGCGATGTTGCGGGGATCGAGGGAGCCAAGCTCGAACTCACGGAGGTGGTGGATTTCCTCAAGAACCCTGATCGCTTCACGGCTGTTGGCGCGAAGATCCCCAAGGGTGTGCTGCTGGTTGGCCCCCCTGGCACCGGCAAAAC
>JBIIHR010000039.1:0-7726 GCA_044235655.1 Cyanobium sp.
TTAGGGATGTCGGAGGCTGTCTTGGGATTGCAGCTGCTGGAGTCGTCCAGCCTCGCCGAAGCGATTGTGGGGGCCCTTGGGGTGAACCCAGCGGAGGAGTAACCAGGCTTTGAGGATCCGGCGGGATTCCTCTCTCCGCTCACAGAGGGCTGATGAGAGGGCTGATGTTGAAACCTGAAGTCTGGGGTTGGAAGTTAGAAGTAAATGTCGACATTCCCCCGGCCCGTGGTTTTCAGCCAATTCTGGGCTTCAATGTAATTGTTGGGAGCCAGTCGAATGGCTTTGGCCCAACAATCCGCAGCCAGGTCAAAGCAGCGGTCGGCTTCGTCCGCATCCCCCTTTTCTTGCGCAAGCGAGCCAAGATGGTGATGGATCACTGCCATGTTGTTAAGAGCCTGAGGCATTTTGCTGTTGAGATCCAGGGCCTGAGTGTATAAATCAAGCGCCCTATCATGATCCCCATTGCTGGTATATACCAGCGCCATATTGTAAAAAATGAAGGCGCGATCGTTGGGGTCGTCTTCGAGCTTCAGAGCTTCTTCGTAGTTATCGAGAGCCTCTGCGTATTCCCCGTCTCCCTGGGCGCTCATCCCGTCCCGGTAGTAGGCAAAGGCTTCCTTGGCTCTGCGATTGGTCGGCAGCACCTTGAGGATCAGGTCGGCCATCACGGTGAAGCTTTTATCGATGAAGTTGTCGTTGCGCTGGGAGCGGGGCACGGCGCCAGAGTCGTTCTGAGCCCATCCTGCCTGTTCGGCCTGCCCCCTGTTGAAACTTGTGAAGTTGCCTAGGGTGATCAAGTTTCCATAGGGATCTTTTGCCCTCCTCGCTCAGCAGCACCGCCGTCCCTTCCGATGTCGCCGCTTCGGAGGCGGTGGGTTTGTTGCTTGAGGTGGAGGGCATGAAGTGCGGGAGCTGTGTCAGGACGGTGGAGCAACGTCTCCAGCAGCAGCCTGGGGTCAGACAGGCGAGTGTGAATCTCCTCACCCGCACCGCCTGGGTGGAGCTGGAAGGGGGGGAGGACCGTCTGGAACCCCTCCTGAGCAGCCTGCGGAGCCTGGGATTCGAGGGGAAGCTGAGGCAGGACGGTGACGATGGGATGTCCAGCCGCAGGGAACGGTTGGCCCAGCAAAGCTGGTGGGAACGCTGGCGCCAGCTTCTCGTGGCGCTGCTTCTCGTGGTGGTGTCCGGTCTCGGCCACTGGGCCATGGTGGTGCCCCAGGCCTGGCCCCCTGCCCTAGCCCTGCTTCAGGCCCCCTGGTTCCACGGCCTCATTGCCACGCTGGCCTTGGCAGGCCCGGGGTTTCCCATCCTGCGGACAGGGTTCCGATCCGCCCTTTCTGGTCATCCCGGCATGGACAGCCTGGTGGGCCTGGGCATGGGAAGTGCCTACCTGGCCAGTGCGGTGGGATGGCTTTGGCCAGAGAGCCAACTTCCCTGCTTTTTCAATGAGCCCGTCATGTTGCTGGGCTTTGTGTTGGCCGGGAGATTCCTGGAGGAGCGTGCCCGTTTTCGCAGCTGCCGTGCCATTGAAGACCTCGCTTCCCTGCAGCCCGATGAAGCCTTGCTGCTGATGGATGGGGCCCCCCCTCGCCCTGTGCGCTCTGGGGGGTTGCGGCCGGGTGATCGCATCCTTGTTCTCCCTGGGGATCGACTGCCTGTGGATGGGGTGGTGCAGAGTGGCTCCTCCGCCGTGGATCGCTCGGCTCTCACAGGCGAACCCCTTCCCCTGCAGGCCGCGGCTGGCACCGAGCTGGATGCGGGCAGCTTGAATCTGGAGGCCCCACTGGTGCTGGAAGCCAGCCGCTGCGGCCGTGAGACGGCCATCGCTCGGATCGTGCACCTGGTGGAACGGGCCCAGGCCCGCAAGGCCCCTATCCAGGGGCTGGCCGATCGAGTGGCGGGCCGTTTCACCCAGTTCGTTCTCGCGCTGGCCGCCGCCACCTTTGTGTTCTGGTGGCTCTGGGGAACCAGGCTCTGGCCCTGGGTGCTCCAGCCTTCCCCATCGGGCTTGATGGGCCATGCCGGCCACCCGGGCCATGGCCCAGGGGTGATGGGAACCACCCCCTTCGGCCTGGCCATTGAGCTGGCCATCTCCGTGCTGGTGGTGGCCTGCCCCTGTGCCCTAGGTCTGGCCACCCCCACGGCCATCAGTGTGGGCAGCGCCAGGGCGGCCCGCCGAGGTGTGCTCTTCCGCGGGGGTGATGCCATCGAAACGGCAGCCCAGCTGGGCGCCGTGGTGTTTGATAAAACCGGCACCCTCACCGTGGGGCGGCCCATGGTGACCTCCCTTGAGCCCTTTCCCCAGACCCCGCACGATCAGGGCCGCTCAGGGCTGGAGGCCCTCTGGATGCTCCAGCTGGCGGCAAGCCTGGAGCAGCAAAGCCGTCACCCCCTGGCCCATGCCCTCCTCCAGGAGGCCCAAAACCGAACCCTGGAACTCTTGCCTGTGGTGGAGAGCAAAACCCATCCCGGCCAAGGCATGGAGGGGAAGTTGGAGGGATTGGCCCTGCCTGTCCGGGTGGGTCGGATTCCCTGGTTGCAGGAGCAGGGGCTTGTCCTGCCGGATTCCGTTCCTGCCCTGCTGGCTGCGGCCCCGCTTTCCCAAGCCACCCTCGTTGGAGTTGGGGAGGGTAACCGGGTTTTGGGGTTGATCGCTGTTGAGGATCAGCCCCGCCCCGATGCCCGCGAGAGCCTGGAAGCCCTGCGTTCACACCACCTCGCGTTGGGTTTGCTGAGTGGTGACAGGGAAGCGAGTGTGCGTCACCTGGCGGCCCAGGTGGGCCTGAAGGAGGAGGAGCTGGCCTGGAGCCTGCGACCCGAAGAGAAGGTGGAGGCCCTCTCCCGCTGGCGGTCCCTTGGCCCTGTGGCCATGGTGGGCGATGGCATCAACGATGCCCCCGCCCTGGCCGCGGCGGATCTGGGGATCGCCGTGGGCACGGGGACCCAGATCGCCCAGGATTCGGCGGATGTGGTGGTGATGGGAGAGCAGCTCTCCGACGTGGTGAAAGCGCTTCAGTTGGCGCGGAGCACCATGGCCAAGGTGAGACAGAATTTGGCCTGGGCCTTCGGCTACAACCTGATTGTGTTGCCCATTGCCGCTGGAGCCCTGCTTCCTGGCTTCGGGCTCCAGCTCACCCCCCCCCTGGCCGCCTTGTTGATGGCCTTGAGTTCCATCACGGTGGTGGTCAATGCTCTCCTGCTTCAGGAGCCGGCAGGCTCTGTATCCGGTGCACCACGCCATGGCCACTAGGGGATATTTCGTGGTGCTGGAAGGCATCGATGGCTGTGGAAAAACCACCCAGATTCAGGCCCTGAGCGAATGGTTGCCCCGTAGCGGTCTGCTGCCTGCTGATGCCACCGTGGTGGTGACCCGAGAGCCCGGGGGCACGGCCTTTGGCCAGGCTCTCCGGGATCTCCTTCTGCACCCCCCCTCCCACCAGGAGCCAGGGGAGAGGGCTGAATTGCTCCTCTACGCTGCCGATCGGGCCCAGCATGTGGTGGAGCGGATTCTGCCATCCCTGGACGCGGGCCACTGGGTGCTCTCCGATCGCTACAGCGGCTCCACTGAGGCCTACCAGGGCCATGGCCGGGGCCTGTCCCTGGAGGCGATCGGCCAGTTGGAGACGTTTGCCACCGCCGGCCTGCAGCCTGATCTCACCCTCTGGCTGGATGTTCCTCTCCAGGAGGCTCTGAAGCGGCGCCAGCATCGGGGAAAAGATCGCATCGAAGCGGAGGGGGAGGCGTTCCTCCAGAGGGTGCAGGAGGGGTTCGCACTCCTGGCCCAAAGGCCTCGCTGGTGTCGTGTGGAGGCCACAGGTGACCCTGAGGTGGTCACGGAGAGGTGCCGTCAGGCCCTGTTGGAGCGCTGTCCCCTCTGCGGCCCATCGCGACCCCATGGCTGACGCCCATCTGTTTGATGAGCTGGTGGGCCAGACCCTCGCCGTCCAATTACTCCAGGCGGCCCTCCAGCGGGGTCGGCTTGCCCCCGCCTATCTGTTTGCCGGGCCCGATGGGGTGGGCCGGCGCCTCGCCGCCTACCGGTTTCTGGAGGGGGTGCTGACGGGCGGCAGCAGGGATGGGGGCCTCCGCCGGCGTCTGGCCCAGGGCAATCTGGCCGACCTTCTCTGGATCGAGCCCACCTACCTTCATCAGGGGCAGCTGGTGCCGGTGTCCCAAGTGGAGGCTTTGGGGGTGAGTCGCCGCACTCCTCCCCAGATTCGCCTCGATCAGGTGAGGGAGGCGGGGCGTTTTCTGGCTCGCCGACCCATCGAATCCCCCAGGCCCCTGGTGGTGATCGAAACCGCTGAAGCCATGCCCGAGGCTGCGGCCAACGCCCTGCTGAAAACCCTTGAGGAACCCGGGGATGGCCTGCTGATCCTGATCAGCGCCGCTCCTGAGCGGCTCCTGGTCACGATTCGCTCCCGCTGCCAATGCATCCCCTTCCATCCCCTCTCCCCCACCCAGATCGCTGAGGTCTTCGCCAGGCAACCCTCCCTCTTGGAGAGTGCCCCTCCGCAGGATTCCCAGGCTCTGCTGACTCTGGCCGGGGGGTCGCCCGGCGCGCTTTTGACTCACCGCCGGGAGTGGGATCGTTTGCCGGAGGGATTGGCTGCCCGGCTGCAGGAGATGCCCTCCAATTCTTTGGGGGCGCTGGATCTGGCCCGGGAGGTCAGTGAGGGGCTGGAGGGGGATCAGCAGCTCTGGCTCCTGAACTGGTGGCAAACCTGGCTGTGGCACCAGTACCGCAATCCGCGCCAGATGGCTCGACTGGAGGTCCTGCGTAAGCATCTTCTTGGCCATGTGCAACCTCGTCTGGCCTGGGAGGTGACTCTGCTGGAGTTGGGGCGAATGTCCAACAGCGCCTGATGGCGATGGCGTGAATGGAGGAAAGGCTTCAGGAGGCCTGGCGGGATTCCGCCATCAGGGGCACGAGCTCGGGCAGTTGCTCCTCCGTCGGTAGCTCCAGGCAATAGCCCGCCCCGTATACGGTTTTGATGAATCGGGGCTTGCGTGGGTCAGGTTCCAGCTTGGTGCGCAGGTGGCGCACATGAACACGAATGGTTTCGATGTCATCGTCCGGTTCATAGCCCCAGACCTCCTTGAGAATCAACGAAGGAGCCACGGTCTGGCCATGCCGTTGGAGGAGGCAATGGAGCAATTCGAATTCCAGATGGGTCAGCCGCACGGGGAGGTCGAACCAGATCGCCTCAAACCGTTCCGGGACCAGGGTGAGGCAGGAAAAACTGAGAATTTCGTTGTGTTTGGTCGAGAGAGGAGCCCTTTCACTGCGCCGCAGGAGTGCTTTGACCCGCACCATGAGCTCCTCCAGGTCAAAGGGCTTGGTGAGATAGTCGTCTGCCCCTGAATTGAAGCCGCTGACCTTATCTTTCGTTCCCCCCAGAGCCGTGAGCATGAGGATGGGGATTCGGGCGGTTCGTTCATCGCGCCTCAGCCGTTGGCAGAGGGTCAGACCGTCGACCTTCGGAAGCATGAGATCCAGCAGAATCACATCCGGGCTGTATTGCAGCGCTAAAGCCTGTCCTTTAATCCCATCCTCCGCTCGCTGCACGTTGAAGCCCCCGTGTTCCAGATGGCCAGCCACCAGGTCACGCATGTCGCTGTCATCCTCAACAAGAAGAATGCAGGGTTTCATGGAAAATCGGGGCTTGCGGAGGGAAGAAGGATGGAACTGGGCCAGCCTGAATACTTATTTTGCGGTGATTGTCGGAATTTGGGGGAGATCCGAAAGATTTCGGTGCGAATCCCTCCCACTGCTCCTCTATGTGATCCGTTGAATCACGCTTGAGCTTGTTTTGGATTGAAAACAAACTCCCCGGGCGGGATTCGAACCTGCGACCAATCGGTTAACAGCCGACCGCTCTACCGCTGAGCTACCGAGGATTGACGTCCCCTACAGGGACAACTGACCTTACCCGCCCCCCCCTCCCGTGGGCAAGAGGTTCGCCACCAACTTTGCCCCTGATTGCCATGGCCCGACCTTGCCTCGCTCCATGCGTGCCGCTCCGTCGCAATGGCTGAGTTCCTCCAGCCGGTGGGTGATCCAAAGGGCGGTCAGGGGGGCTTTGGGCTGTCGGCAGAGGTCGCGGATCAGGGCGACCACGTCTCTCTGACTGTCGGGATCCAGAAGGGCGGTGGGTTCATCGAGCAGGAGCAGGTTGGCCTCGGCCGCGAGGGCCCCGGCGATGGCGAGGCGCTGCTTCTGGCCTCCACTAAGCGTATGGATCGGGCGGGTGGCCATTCCCTGGAGGCCCACCTGAGTCAGGAGCTCGTCCACCCGCCGCTCCCCTTGTTGGCGGTTCAGCGTTTCTGGCAGTCCGAGCTGCAAGTCGCTGCCACAGGTGGGTAACAACAACTGGTGATCGGGATTCTGAAACACCATGGCTGGATGCAGGGGCGTCTGGATCGTTCCCTGCTTGGGCTGCAGCAATCCGGCGATCAGACGCAGGAGTGTGCTTTTTCCACTGCCATTGCTTCCCACCAGCATCCACAGGCCGGGCCTTGGGATCTGCAGGTAACAGTTGTGAAGGGTTGGCCGATCGGGGGCCCACGCAAAATCAAGGCCCTCCACCACCAGGGGGAGCCCATCGTGGCCAGGGGAGGCGGGCATGGTTGTCGTCCTGACCTCATCCTTCAAAACTGAAGCCGGGTCTTTTACCGCTACCGCCAACGGTTGATTTTTCAAAGATCTGCACGGCTACCACTTCCGATGTCAGAAGGCGGATGCGCTTCTGAGGATCTTTTTCGCAGGTGAGCTCCAGCAGTTTGGGGGTTCCACTCTCGAGCACCCGGCCGATCTCTTCATAGAGGGCCTGGGCCGGCTCCAGCTCCTTGCGCTGCACCGAAATGGGCATGGGGGTGAGGCGAAGGGAAAGCTCGACGACGTACATGGCAGAAACGGGCGCCACCCCACTCTGGCCGAAGAGCCTCCCAAAAATGAGAATGGATGGGCCAGAGCTCCCGGCCCTTGGATCAGAGGCCGGGGAGCGGCCTGATCGCCTTCTGGTGAGCAAATTTGCTCAATTGCCCCTGGATTGACCCACCGGTGGCGCACCAGCCGGCATCACCCCTTACCATTCCAAACGTAACGCTTCGTAAAGCAGCTCCCATGACGATCGCTGTAGGACGCGCGCCAGCAGCTCGTGGATGGTTTGACATCCTCGACGACTGGCTCAAGCGCGACCGCTTCGTTTTCGTGGGGTGGTCTGGTCTGTTGCTCTTCCCCTGTGCCTACCTGGCACTTGGCGGTTGGCTCACCGGAACCACCTTCGTCACTTCCTGGTACACCCACGGCATTGCCAGCTCCTACCTGGAAGGTTGCAATTTCATCACCGCCGCCGTCAGCACCCCTGCTGATGCCATGGGCCACAGCCTTCTTCTCCTCTGGGGCCCAGAAGCCCAGGGGGATTTCGTTCGCTGGTGCCAACTGGGTGGCCTGTGGCCCTTCGTGGCGCTCCATGGTGCTTTCGCCCTGATCGGCTTCATGCTCCGCCAGTTTGAAATTGCTCGCCTGGTGGGCATCCGTCCCTACAACGCCATCGCCTTCTCCGGGCCCATCGCGGTGTTCGTCAGTGTCTTCCTGATGTACCCCCTCGGCCAGAGCAGCTGGTTCTTTGCTCCTTCCTTCGGGGTGGCAGCGATTTTCCGCTTCCTGCTCTTCCTGCAGGGGTTCCACAACTGGACCCTGAACCCCTTCCACATGATGGGC
>JBIIHR010000001.1:0-23738 GCA_044235655.1 Cyanobium sp.
GCACCTATGAACTCACGGCCCGAAACAAATACACCGGCCTGCTGGTGGATCGCCCGGAAGACCTCCCTCCCTAGCTGGCGAGCTTTTCCATCGTGTTCAACGTTGGCAAGTTGCTCGGGCCGCCTATCGGCGGGTTGCTTCTCGCCTTGGCCGGCCCCACGCTGGCTCTTGCGGTGGATGCGGCCAGCTTTCTTGGACCCATTGCTGTGCTGCTCTGGGTTCTCCGCCCCAACACCCACCTGGAGCAGAGAACGGGGGCGGGTGAAGGGGTCTCCCTCTGGGCAGCCTGGCGGGACTGTGGCCCTGTGCTGCGCCATGTGCTGCGCTTCACAGCCCTGGCCTGTCTGGTGGGCTTTTTCCACCCCGGCCTGGCTCCTGTGATCGCCGCAGGGGTGCTGGATTCCTCCCCCCAGGCCCTGGGAGTCTTCACCAGTGTGATCGCGGCGGGAAGTCTCTGCGGAGGGGTGGTGCTGCAGCGCAACAGCACGTGGTTATCGCAAAGACCTGGACTATTGATGGGGGCAACTGTGCTGCTGACCGCCTTGGCCCAGATCGGCATGGCTCTCAGTCAGGAGGGCCCACTGAGACAGCCCCTGGGGTTGCTGATGAGCTTTCTCATCGGGGCTGGCACAGCAACGTTGCTGAGCGGAGTCAACCTGATGGCTCAGGTGGGAGCCCCAATGGCCCTCAGGGGCAGGATGGCGGGGCTGGGGCAAATCGCCTTCCTAGGAGGAGGCGGGTTCAGTGGTCTACTCGCTGCAGGCCTGCTCGACCGATTCGGCATGGGAGCCACTTTTGGCCTCCTGGGCAGTTTCGGCCTGGCGCTGGGCATGGCCGAGTTGCTGCAGCGGGGGCGGCTGAGGCTCAGATCAGACGGATTCCTTTGAGAATCACGGTGAGGACGTAGGCGGCAACAAGACCTGCTCCCACAAGACCCAAGTAGTAAGCGACGGCCATGGTGCCTGCTCAGAACTGAGCACCATTACAGCAGATCACACCGGCGTGCATGGGCTGAATTGGCCGATGCTCCCGCCCATTCCACGACAGACAGCGTAATGTTCAGCATCTTTCCCAGCCCTCACGGCCCAGCCCGTGGAGGTTCTGCTCGAGCTCTGCATGCGTACCCTGTTGCTCTATCCAGAGTTTCCCAAGACCTTCTGGAGTTACGAAAAAATCCTTGAGCTGGTCAATCGCAAGGTTCTGCTTCCCCCCCTTGGCCTGGTGACGGTGGCGGCCCTGCTACCCCAGAGCTGGGAGATGAAGCTGGTCGATCGCAATGTCCGCGAGGTCACCGAGGAGGAGTGGGGCTGGGCAGAACTGGTGATCATTTCCGGAATGATTGTTCAGAAGGCAGATATGGCTGTTCAGATTGCCGAAGCCAAGAGGCGAGGGCTGCCCGTGGCCGTGGGCGGCCCCTTCGCCAGCTCCACTCCGGATGCCCCTGAAGTGGATCAGGCGGATTACAAGATCCTGGATGAGGGGGAAATCACGCTGCCGCAATTCATTGAAGCGATCAGTCGCGGCGAACAGGGCGGAGTGTTCAGCGCCAATGGAGAGAAACCTGATGTCACATCCACTCCAGTTCCTCGCTTTGACCTTCTCGATTTAACGGCCTATGACTCGATGTCGGTTCAGTTCTCAAGGGGCTGCCCATTTCAATGTGAATTCTGCGACATCATTGTTCTTTATGGGCGCAAACCGCGAACTAAGACTCCCGAACAACTCATAAGCGAGTTGCAATATCTCTACGACCTGGGTTGGAGACGTTCCATTTTCCTCGTGGACGACAACTTCATTGGCAACAAGAGGAATGCGAAACTCCTGCTGCCGAAGTTAAAGGAATGGCAGATCGAGCACCGTTATCCCTTCAGCTTTGCAACCGAAGCCTCGGTCGACCTGGCTTCCGATGATGAGCTCATGGAAATGATGGCGGAGTGCCGCTTCGACAGCGTTTTTCTCGGCATCGAAACACCCGATGAAGCTAGTCTGGAAACGGCACGGAAACTCCAAAATACCCGCTCTTCCCTGGAGGAATCTGTAGACAGAATTACCTCCTATGGCATTCGCGTGATGGCGGGGTTCATCATTGGTTTCGATGGCGAAAAGCAGGGAGCTGGGGATCGCATCGTGCATTTCGTCAACCGCACCGGCATCCCTGCCGCCATGATGGGCATGCTGCAAGCGCTTCCGAACACCGGCCTTTGGCACCGTCTGGAAAAGGAGGGTCGTTTGATTCAGGAACGTGCAGATGCCAAAGGCGTGAATCAGACCAACCTTCTGAATTTCAAACCCACAAGGCCGATCCGAGATATCGCCGAAGAATATGTGGATGCTTTCTGCCGCCTGTACGAGCCAAACGCCTATATCGACCGTGTGAAGCACTACTACCTGAAAGTTGGACAACCTCGCTGGCAAAAGTATGTGCCAGCTGCCCTTGGCAAACCTTCACTCCCCAGCTGGACGGACGTGAGAGCCCTCTCGATTGTGATCTGGCGCCAAGGCGTGCTCCGTGACACTCGTTGGCGGTTCTGGTCATCACTGTTCACCATTGCAAGGGCCAATCCCCAGAACTTTGAACAGTTTGTTGTCACCTTGGCGCACAACGAACACTTCCAGGAATACCGAGCAGTTGTGAAGAGAGAAATCGAGCAACAACTCGCCCTCATCCCTCCTGATCCAGCTGCTGGGGTGACGACCGATCCCCGGGAACTGCAACCCGCTTAGCAAGTCCGGGTAAGGTTAATCCTGAATGTATGTTTCTCCTCTCTCCAGGCAGAGCTCGGCTTTCTGCAGCTCTCTCCCCAGGTAGAGGGCATGGTCGAGCCGGCTGAGGGGCACCCGATCCCCCTCCGTCAGGATCATGCCCAGTTCCTTGGCCGTTCGGCCCCGATAGGTCGCCGTTGGCGTCCTCGGTCCGGCCCCTTGGCAGCGAATCACTTCACCGGTTTCAGGGTCTCGGGCCAGACCGCGTTCATCAATAGTGTTTCCGTAGTGTTCAGCCACCAATTCCTGTTGCTGGGAATCAACACGGATCAGGAAATATCCGGAAGGATCGAGGGCGATGAAACGCTGCGACAGGGATACATCTAGCTGCTGGCGACTGAGCATGGCCTTACTCATGGGGCTTGGGAAAGATCAATGTCAGGGGAGACCTGAAGAAGTTGGGAAGGATCGTAAGCGGAGGTGAAGGGCAAATCGGCGTTGATGGCTTCTATTTCTGCAAGCAACTCCTGATTGGCTCCCGGCAGCCACTCCTGGAGAATCGCTGCGAAGCGTGGTTCAAACCATCGGTGCACGCTGGTGCGAGGCTGGGCCATAAATCCCCGGCGCTTCTTATGGCGTCCCCCTGCGCCAGGATCAAAGCTGCGTAGGCCACGCTGAATGGCCCACTCCAAAGGGGCGTAATAACACACCTCAAAATGAAGATGGTCGATCTCCACATCACTGCCCCAATAGCGACCCCACAGGTGGGTGTCGTTGTGCACACACATGGACATGGCGACGGGCGAGAGTGGATCTCCCGTGTGGGCACTGAAGAGAACCACATGGGAACAGAAATGATCAGCCGCTGAGGAAAAGAACTCAGCACTGAGGTATTTGCTGCCCCAGGGGCCCCATCGACTGCAGTGCTGGGCATAGAACCCGTGCATCCTCTCCATCAAACTGGCGGGAATGGCCTCCCCCGTCAATGGAGTGACCGTGAGTCCAGCTTCGGCAACAGCTTTGCGTTCCCTGCGTATATTGCGGCGCTGATTGGCATTGAATGTGGCCAGATAATCCGCAAACGTTTTAAAGCCTGGATTGGTCCATTCACTCTGCTCATTCAGCCACAGCGACCAGCCACAGCTTTGGGCCTCCCTGGCAAAAGCAGGATCGACATAGAGGAAATTGCAACTGAGCAAACGTTGTTTTTGGCAAAAGGCCTCGATGTGCTGAAACAAAAGGGTCGTGAGGGCCCGCCCATCTTCGTTTGGGCCGATCAGAAACCGATAGCCCTGCACTGGGCTCACTGGGCTCATCCCCAGGAGTTTGGGGTAATAGCGCAACCCCATCTGCCCGGCGAGCTGGGCAAAGGATTGATCGAACACGAATTCCCCATAACTGTGCCCCTTCAGATAGAGGGGGGCCAGGGCCACCAGGCTGTCGCCCCGCCAAAGGCCCAGATGGCAGGGTTGCCAGCCCTGGTTAGGGGCAATGCTCCCGCTCGCCTCGAGCGCATGGAGCCAGCTCCAGGTGTAGAACGGCAGCGGCTGTTCACCGGCAGGCGTTGCCTCCTGCAGAAGCTCCTGAAACTGTTCAGCGGGGATCTCTGCCATGGCTCCGTGCCAGCGGGCTCGCAGTTCGACCATCCCAGAACCCCCCAAAGGAGCGCGCGAGGGGCAAAACTAATCAACTCACCCGTTCCCCGCGCTCCCACCTGGAGGTTTGCTCCCCATGCCATGGCCAAAGACGTTGTGAACCGGTCTTGCTTCTCCAAAGGGGCCTGGTGCCTGAAGTGCAGCCTCCTCGCGGGCGGCTTGGTGTTCGGGCTGGCGTCCCCGTCCTCGGCAGGACTGCTGATGCCGGTTCTAGAGCTGATGCGTCCCCGGCTGGAGTCGCGCCTCGCCGAAGTGTGCATCCAGACAGCAGCAGGAGGATTAGCCCTGGGGGCCAGTCTGGAGGATCCCTGTCGCAAGCTGGCCAAGCCCACCAGCCGCTGTCTGATCGAAGAGACCAACCGCACGGGGCGTGGGCTGGGGGTGCTCACAGAAATGCTCGGTGGACGATTCGGAGATGACAGTGAGGTGGTGGTGAAGCGGTGCCTGGCTCGCCTGCTGGGCCTGCCTTTGGACAGCCTGAAGGACGTGCCCCTGCGCGATCTCACCCGCCGCTTCAGCGTCCTGGCCCCCCTACCTGGGGGGGCACAGGGGCGTTAGGCGCGGGCCAGAGCATCGAGCGCCTCTGGCGCCATGCCGAGTTGGGCCGTTTCCGCAAACACCTCCGAGGCATTGTTGGGGCTCTCCTGCAGCCGCACCTTGTGAAGTCGCGCTCCAAGAGCCGCGATGGGAGCATTCAGCAGATCGGCAATGTGCAGTGCGATGTTTTCCGCGGTGGGGACACAGGTGGCGAAATGGGCAATGTCCTTGTTCAGAAAGGTGTGGTCAAAAGGTTCCACCACCTGGTCCTGAACCACCTGCTGGAGAGCCCCCAGATCGCAGACCATGCCCGTACGCGGATCGACAGCCCCCCGGACAGTGACGTCCAACAAGTAGTTGTGACCATGGCCATGCACCCGGGCGCACTTTCCGTAGGTCGCTTCGTTTTCGGCCTGACTCAGCTCTTCCCGGGCTAGGCGATGGGCAGCGGCGAAATGGGTGCGAATGGAGAGAAAGGCTTCCATGGGAGGGATGGCAGAACCACTGAGCACATCAGCCCAGAGATCGGGATGTTCGTAGAGGCGAATGCCCACCACAGGCAGCTGGCGACCCAGCCTGTTGCGGATGGCCAGCGCCAGAGCCTCAGTGGTGGGGAGGCGTCCCTCTGGCCGGCTGAGGTCAAACTCCGGCCAGGTGCGGTTGAGGCAGCGAAAGTTCAGCGGTTCGATCACCACCTCCCGAATGGCGTGCTTCACCTCCGAGAGGTTGAGCACCATGCCATCAGAGTCGAGAGGGCCTGCCATGGCTACCACGAGCTCGTAGTTGTGCCCATGGCCTGGCTCCAGACTGCAGAGGCCAAAACGGGCCTGGTTCTCCGCCTCATCCAGTTCGGGTAAGCGGTAGAGATGGCTGGCACAGAAACAGGCCCGGCGAGTGATCACGCAGGGCCTTCCGCCCCCATGGGGGTAGGGGATGGGGGAGGGAGGTGCCGGCCCCGCCGGGACCGGCAGGCTCAGCCCGGCGAGTGTCATGACGGACTCTCTGGAACCAGCCATCCTAGGAACCCGGCCTGACGTCCTGAGGTTTCATGCACCCATCCGTCCCCCTCGCTCTCGCCCGCAGGCTTCAGGGCCTCAACCTCTACCTGGTGGGAATGATGGGAGCAGGCAAAAGCGCTATGGGCCGACCCCTCGCCCAGGCCCTGGGCTATCGCTTCATCGACGCTGACACCGCATTGGAGGAGACGGCAGGGCGAACGATTCCCGAGATTTTTGCCGAGGCGGGTGAGGAGGGCTTCAGGGCCCTGGAAAGCGCTGTGCTGAACGAACTTTCCCGTTGGCACTCCCTGGTGGTGGCCACGGGGGGGGGCGTCGTGACCCGGCCAGTGAACTGGGGCCATCTGCAGCAAGGCGTGGTGATCTGGCTGGATGCTCCTGAAGCCGTTCTGTTGCAGCGCATCCAGGGCGATCCCACCCCCCGACCCCTCCTGGCGGATCCCGATCCAGAAGGGCGCCTCCGAGATCTCCTGGCCGTGAGGCGGCCCCTCTATGCCCAGGCCGATCTCCATGTGATGCAGCAGGGGGAATCCCCAGAGGCCTTGGCAGACCGGGTGCTGGAGGCCTTGCCGACGATCCTCAAGGACGGACCCAAACCTCCCAAGGAACCCATCACCCTGCTCCATGAGGATGGTCACACCGGCGCCAACCTGAATCTCTAGGCCGCTGGAGCCCCCTCAGTCCGGCCGCTCCAGGCGAACGGCAAACCACTGAATGGCGAGGCCCGGGGTCAATTCCAATTCACAGGCGGTCTCCAGAAGCCGCTCCACCTGGGCCTCCACGCTGCCCAGATGCCCCAAATCGGCAGGGGGAATCTCACAGGACGCCAGATGGCGGGCCAGCCAGGAGCGGGTCTCCTGGGCGCTGAGAATGGCCTCCTCACCGCCAGGTTCCAGCACCACGTAATGATCCATCTCCCGAAGCAGGGGATCGCTCACGCTGCCCTCCGTGCTGTCAACCGCTCCAAAATCCCATCGCGCCAGCTGAACAGGGGTTGAAAGAGGGGGTTGTCCGCAATGCCGCTGACCCCCTCTCCCGCCAGGGCAGCCCCTGCGCTCTTGGGAAAGCGCAGCAGCGACAACTGGGCCACAACGGCCACATCCGCCAGGCTCAGCTGATCCCCCACCACGTGGCCGCTGGAGGCCACCAGCGAGCTGACCTGCTCCAGGTTGCGATGGAGTTGCCGGGCCTCCATCGGCGCCAGCAGGGAGCCAAGGGTGTCCGTAACCGACCCCATCAGTCCCCCAGGGAGGGCACCCACCAACTGCCGCAGGGAGGATGGGGTCGCCTCAGGGAGCAGGGCTGTGCGCAGCTTGGGGTTGGTGGCTGCTGCCTGCAGGAGCGCTCGGCGGCAGCTCGAGGCGAGGGCCGTGTCCGCCCAGTCTTCCAACAGCAACACCTGGCTCCGTGCCCTCGGATCGGCGGGCAACAAGGCCGGCAGGGGATGCCGTTTCTCCAGATGGAGGGCAATTTCGGTGGAATCAGCAATGACCTCAGACCCATCCACCAGCACGGGCACCTGGCGTTGCCCTGAAAGGCGAAACAGCTCCAGCTGGCCCAGGCCCGGCACCACCTCCACCAAAGTGGCCTCCAGCCCCTTGGCAGCGAGCACGAGCCTCACCTTCTCGCAGAAGGCGGAATGTTTGAACTGATGGAGCTCCATGGATCCTGGCTCGGGTGTCTGGCTGCACGGCGGCAGAGTAGCCAGCATGGCCATGGACAGATGGGCACCCCATGAAAGAGTTTCTGCTGAATGTGACCCGCTACCCGCGGTATCTGATCGCCCTCTCCCTGGGCATCCTGCAGACCTTGGTAGAGCCCCTGCAAGGGCGCCGGACCCATCCGATCACCGCCGTGGCCGTGGTGGGAGCCCTCGTGAGTGGCCTGCTGAGCCTGGTGCTGGTGTTGCGTGCGATGGTGGCACCAGCACCATTGGGATAGTCATGGCACAGGGTCGAAGGGTGGAGCGGGTGGCCTCCCTGATCCGCCGTGAAATCAGTGAACTCCTCACCACCAACATCCGGGATGCCCGCGTGCATCAGGGCTTGGTGAGTGTGACCAGCGTGGAAGTGGCAGGCGATCTGCAGCACTGCAAGATATTCGTGAGTGTCTACGGCTCGGAGGAGGAGCGCAGCCAGGCCCTGGAAGGGTTGAAGGCGGCCACCCCCTATGTCAAGGGGGAACTGGGCCGGCGACTGAAGCTGCGTCGCACGCCCGAGGTGGTGTTTCAGGTCGACCGGAGTCTGGAACGGGGAAGCGCCGTGCTGGGCCTGCTGCAGAAGCTGGAACAGGAACGGGGTCCCCAAGAGGCGGAGGGGATCAGCGATGCCCCTTGATGTCAGCAGCGACGAGCTGCGGCGACGGGTGGCCAGCCTGCTGGTCGTTCGTGCCAGCGGCCATCTGGCGGATGGCCAGCGCCGATACCCCCGCTGGGAGCTGGAGAACGCCACGCTTCAGGCTCTCCTGGCAGAAGGTGTGGGTGGGGTGATCCTGCTAGGGGGGAGCGCGGCGGAGTTGAGGCTGCGGACCCGCCAGCTCCGCTCCTGGAGCCCCCAGCCCCTGCTTCTCTGCGCGGATGTGGAGGAAGGGGTGGGGCAGAGGTTTGAAGGGGCGAGCTGGTTGCCCCCACCCATGGGGCTGGGTCAGATCCACCGCCACGACCCCCAGGCAGCCCGCGATCTCGCCGAGCGCTACGGGACCTGCACCGGCAGGGAAGCCCGGGCCCTGGGCCTCAACTGGGTGCTGGGACCCGTCTGCGATGTCAACAACAACCCCGCCAACCCCGTGATCAATGTGCGGGCCTGGGGAGAGGATCCCGCCGTGGTGGGCGACCTGGCCACCGCCTTCCTGCAGGGCGTGCAGGCCGAGGGGGTGCTGGCCTGTGCCAAGCACTTTCCCGGCCATGGGGACACGACCGCGGACTCCCATCTCGACCTGCCCGTCCTGCTCCACAGCCGGGAGCGGTTGGAGGCCATCGAACTCCCCCCCTTCCGGCAGGCGATCGCCGCCGGTGTGGCCTCGGTGATGACCGCCCATCTCCTGCTCCCGGAGCTGGATCCGGATCGGCCAGCCACCCTCTCCTGGTGGGTGCTCACCCAGCTGCTCAGGCAGGACCTGGGCTTCGATGGGCTGGTGGTGACCGATGCCCTGGTGATGGAGGCGATCGCCGCCCGCCACGGCGCAGGAGAGGCGGCGGTGCTGGCGCTGGAGGCCGGGGCCGACCTGGTGTTGATGCCCGCTGATCCCTGGCAAGCCATCGAAGCCATCCTTTCCGCCGTGCGGGAGGGCCGCCTCAGCCAGGAGCGCCTGTGGAGCAGCCTGGAGCGACGCCGGAGGGCCCTGGAGCGCACCTGGAACGATCCCGGGCTTGAGAGCCAGGATCCAGGCGAGCCCCTGGGCTCCCTGAGCAATGGCCCTGTGGAGGAGGATCAGATCCTGGCCAGGGAGCTGTTAACCCGCACCCTGGAGCGCCAGGGCGGAACCCTTCAACGGCCCGCCGAAGGGCTGGGCCTGGCCCTGGTGCGGGTGGATGCCCAGCTGGGGTGCCCTTTCCTCCCCCCCTCTGCGCCGGCCCTGGAACTGTCAAAGGCCGGGGGCTTCCAACCCTGGGTGGTGGATGGCCAGAGTCCCCTGGGATGGACCCAGGCCAGGGACTCCGATCCCATGCCAGAGCCCCCCTGGAGCCGGGCGGGATGGCATCGGGAGCCCGTGCTGTTGCAGCTGTTCGTGCGGGGCAACCCCTTCCGGGGCTCGGCGGGTGGGGGGGAGCCCTGGGCGGCCTGGATCCAGGAGCTGCTGGATCAAAACCGGCTCGCCGGACTGGTGGTGTATGGCAGTCCCTATCTGTGGCAGAGCTTGCGGGCGCTGCTCCCTCCGGATCTGCCAGCGGCCTGGAGCCCGGGGCAGATGCCCGCAGCCCAGGCTCTGGTGTTGCGCCAGATGGGCCTGGGTCAGGACGAGGTGGCAGGGGGGTTTACGGATTGAGCGTGAGCCTGTCGATGATCGTGCGCGACGAGGCGGCTTGCCTGGCCAGCTGCCTGGCGTCGGTGCGAGGGTTCGTGGAGGAGATGGTGGTCGTGGACACGGGGTCGGAGGATGGCACCGTGGCCATCGCGCAGGAAGCCGGGGCCGAGGTGCATCACCTGCCCTGGCCAGGGGACTTCGCCGCAGCACGCAACACGGCCCTGGAGAAAGTGAAGGGCGACTGGGTGCTGGTGCTGGATGCGGACGAGCGCCTGCGGCCGGAGGCCATGGCCCCTCTGCGGGACGCCATGGCCCAGCCGGATGCCCTGCTGATCACCCTGCTGCGGCAGGAATGCGGAGCCCAGCAATCCCCTTACTCCAGCGTGAGTCGCCTGTTCCGGCGCCACCCCGCCATCCGCTGGAGTCGGGCTTACCACTCTCTGGTGGATGACAGCGTGGAGGCCTTGCTGCGTGACGAGCCCCATTGGCGCTTGCTCCACTGTCCAGAGCCGGCCCTGCTGCATGAGGGCTACCGCCCCGAGCGCATCGAACAGGGGCGCAAGGCCCAGCGACTTCGGCAGGCGATGGAGGCCGAACTCCTGCGGAATCCCGCCGACCCGTACACCTGCGCCAAACTCGGCGGTCTGGAGATCAGCATGGGCAACCGGGAGCGGGGGGTGGCCTTACTCAGGCAAGGCCTGGAGAGCTGCCCGAAGGAGGCCCATCCCGAGCGCTATGAACTGCTGCTGCACCTGGCTTTGGCCCTGGGGAACGGGGACCCGGCGGGGACAGGCAGGCTCTACAGGGAGGCCCTGTCCCTGCCCCTGGATCCCCGGCTCACCCTTGCCGCCCGCCTCAACCTGGCCTCCCTCCTGCTCCAGCAAGGCCAAACGGTGGAGGCGGTGGCAGTGGGCCGGGAGGCCACCCGGATCGCCCCGGAACTGGCCCGTGGCTGGCTCCATCTGGCCCTGAGCCTGCGGCGCAGCGGGGATCTGCCTGGGGCCATCGCGGCCTATCACCAGGCCCTGGCCATCGAACCGGACCAGAGCGAAGGGCATCAAAATCTGGGATTGGCCCTGTTGCTTTCTGGGGACGTGATGGGCGCCCGCCGCCATCTCCAGCAGGCGATCAACCTCCTGAACGCCCAGGGACGAAGCGGGGAAGCCGACGCCCTGCGACGCTCCGCCAGCACCCTGGTAAAGCTGGAGCCATGACCGAAGACATTCCAGCACCGCTGCAGGGCTGCCGCATCGCGGTCACCCGGGCCGACCAGCAACTCGGGGGCGCCCGCCAGTTGTTCGAAGCGGCCGGCGCTGAGGTGGTCGACCTACCGGCCCTGGTGGTGGAGCCTCCGGAGGATTGGCGGCCGCTGGATGAGGCCCTGGCGGATCTGGACCAGTTCCACTGGCTTCTTTTCTCCAGTGCCAATGGGGTCGAGGCCGTTCAGGCCCGGCTGCGGCGCCGTGGGGGCGACCTGGCCCGACCGCCCAAGGGCCTCCGCATCGCGGCGGTGGGACGCCGCACCGCCGAGCAGCTGGAGGAGATGGGCGTGGCGGTGGATTTTGTGCCCACGCGCTTTGTGGCCGACGCCCTGATTGAAGAATTCCCCGTTTCCGCCTGGGGACTACACCTCCTGCTTCCCAGGGTGCAGAGTGGCGGCCGAACCGTGCTGGCCGAGGCCTTCGGCAGTGCGGGAGCCCGTGTGGTGGAAGTGGCGGCCTACGAAACACGCTGCCCGGAAGGTCTGCCCAGCCAGGCTGTCCAGGCGCTGCAGCAGGGAACCCTCCAAGCCATCACCTTCAGCAGCGGAAAAACGGTCCGCCACTGCGTCCAGCTGCTGGAGGGCGCCTTCGGCCCCGAATGGCTCCGCGTGCTGGATGGGGTGAAGGTGGTGTCCATCGGTCCCCAGACCAGCAAGCCCTGCCTGGCGTTGCTGGGGCGGGTGGATGCGGAGGCAGACCCCCACGATCTGGAGGGCCTGGTGGGCGCCTGCGCCCGGGCGATCAGAGCTGCAGAGTGACCGATTGGGTGCCGGCCTGCAGCTTCATCAACCCACGATCCACATCGATGGCCCGCACCCGCCAGCCCGGGGGCAACAGGGAGTCTTCCTGACCTGTGCCCACATCCCCGACACGCAGGGAGCCGGACCGTGCTCCCCCGGCCTTGGCCTCGGAGGGGGCGTATTCCACCAGGGCCTCCCCCCCCATGGGGCCCTGGAGCACCCCTTGAAAGTTCAGGCCCTTCGGGGCCTCCAGCGGAGGCAGGCGCTTGGAGCTCCCCGCTGGTGCGCCGGGCCGCTGTTGCCCCGCGCCGGCGGCGGGCTGTTGGCCTGGGGCGATCGCCATGTGCTGGGAAGCCGGAGCACCGACAAGGCGAGGGGTGAGAACGGCGGCGAAGGGATCAGGGCGGCCCACATTCACCGCCTCGACCACTTGTTGGGGGGTCGCCAATGGAGCCAGGGAGGCCCCCTCTGGCCGAGGATCGGGCCGATCCTGCACGTTGGGGAGTTCGGGGACCGGGGGCTGCACCTCCACCTTGGGACTGGGGGTGCAGGCCGCCAGCAGGGCTGGGATCAGAGCCAGGAAGGCCGCCTGGACACTAGTCCAGGCACGTGGGCCAACCCCGCCCCGGAGATCCTTCCGTAGAGGATCAAGGTTGGGCGTTGCTTTCAACGAGATCGCGAAATCGATCAAGGTTGGCCTGGAGCTCACGGTTCACGATGCCGCCCATGATGGATGGTTCCATCAAGGGTGCCAGCATCGCAGGCAACTCATAGCTCACACTGAGTTTCACAGCCGTCAGGTTGGGGCCCAGGGGGTAGAAGCGCACTCCCCCTTTGGTCGGGAGCCCCCCCACCGATTCCCAGTGCAGCTGCTGCTCAGGAACCCGGCGGGTGATCCGGGCTTTCCACTGAAAGCGAAACCCTTGGGCCATGAGGGTCCATTCGGTGAGATCCGGATCGTCCAGGGTGACCACCGATTCGATCCAGTGCATCCAACGGGGCATGGCCTCCAGATCACTCCAAACCGCCCACACCTTCTCAACGGGCGCCTGGATTTCCGTGGTCACGGTGTGTTCGAGCCAGCGTCCCATGGTGTGCTCCTAGGAAGCGGCGGCGTTGCGCGCCAAGCTCACGGGACGATTCATGATGGCTGCTGCGGCAAGGCGTCCACTCATGGTGGCACCTTCCATGGAATCGATGTAGTCCTGGCGGGTGTAGCTGCCGGCCAGAAAAAAGTTGCTGATTGGGGTCCGTTGCTCCGGCCGGAAGGGCTCCATACCCGGGGCCTCGCGGTAGAGCGACTGCGCCAGCTTGACCACATGGCTCCACACCAATTGGAGATTGCGGGAGGAGGGGAACAGCTCTCGCACCTGGCGATCGGTGTGCGCAACGATTTCTTCGTTTTTTTTCGGGATCCAGGGATCCCCAGGTGTCAGAACGCACTGCAGAAGGGAACCCAACCCTGGCTTGCGGTAGTCCTCCGGGCTGGCCAGGGCCAGATCGGCAAAGCAGCTGAAATCCGCATCCGCTGTGTACAGCAAATTGTCGAGGCCCACGGGGCGGGAGAGATCGCTCCGCCGCTGCCCATCGCCCGGCCCATCCCCCAACTCCGTCACCCAGCCGTTGTAGCGCAGCTGAACGGTGGCCACGGGCACGGCCTCCAGCCGATCGAGATTGGCGAAAAGGCTGTGGCAGCGCCAGGCTTCAGGCACCAAACGCTGGATGCCTGGCACATCACAGGCCGCGAGATAGGCATCCGCCTGAACCTGGATGTCGCCCTCGGGCGTCCCCAAGGTGAGGCCCGTGACCCTGGTGCCCGCAGGAGTGCCGGCCTGAGCAGGAACCTCCTCGTAATCAAGCCTGAGAGCCCGGTGGCGCAAATGGAGCCGGCCACCCCGAGCTTCGATGTACCGCAGGATCGGACCGGTGAGCCAGCGGTGAGGGGAGCCCTTGAGCAAATTCAGCTTGGAGGCCTCCGTGCGGGCCGCAAACATCAGAAAGATGGTCAGCATGCAGCGGGCCGAGATGGCCTGGCAATCCAGAAATCCCAGGGCATAGGCGATGGGGTTCCAGAGCCGCTGAATGCTGTGCAGATTGCCTCCATGTCCCAGAAACCAATCCTGAAAACTGATGCGATCCAGATCCCGGATCACCCGCATCGCCCCCTCGTAGTCCACCAAGCCACGCACAATCGGACTGGTACCGAGAGCCAAGGCATTTCTGACTTTGTCGATGGCCTCCAACTGGGGGGTGGTGAAAAAAGCCTTCAGCCCGTTGAAAGGGGCCCCAATGGGGAAACGAAAATCCAGGCTACGAACATCGCCGCCCCGGTTTACGAACAGATGGGTGTGGTCCTTGGGGAGGAGATGGTCGATCGCCCCCACCTTGCGCATCAAGGCAAAGAGATTGGCGTAGTTGAAGAAGAAGACATGCAGCCCCATCTCAATGTGATTGCCATCCGGATCTTCCCAGCTGCCCACCTTGCCCCCCATGAAGGGACGGGCTTCATAAAGATCCACCTCCAGGCCGGCATCCACCAGATCCACCGCCGCGGCAAGCCCTGCCAGCCCTGCTCCCACGATGGCGACCCGCACCCGAACGCTCCAACGGTGCATCGACTTTATGGAAGGGGCCACCGTGCCTGCGGCGGAGAACCGACCAACCCGGCAGTGGACAGGGGTTCATAGACTTTCCAAATCGATGAATGCGCCATGACCGTGGAAGCCGCCATCTCGGGAGAAGTTCTCCAACAGGCCACCCACACCGGCGTTGATGGGCGCGGCATCCAGATCACGGAACCGGCCATGCGCCAGCTCGCCACCCTCGTGGCCCAGCAAGGCCAGGGGAAGATCCTGCGGGTGGGCGTGCGGTCGGGGGGGTGCAGTGGCATGAGCTACACCATGGATTTCATCGAGGCCTCCGGCATTCGGGTCGATGACGAGCGCTACACCTATCAGCCTGCGGAAGGAACCCCCTTTGATGTGGTGTGCGATCCCAAGAGCCTGCTGTACATCTACGGGCTGCAACTGGATTTCTCCACGGCACTCATAGGGGGTGGCTTCAACTTCACCAACCCCAACGCCACTCAAACCTGTGGTTGCGGGAGTTCCTTTGCCGTCTGATCCTGCCCGCCGTCGCCGTGGGAATCTGAGAGGCTGAGCGTCCTGCACGAAGCCATGGCCACCAGCCACGAAGCCCTCTTTGAGCAGGCCCTGGAGCGCTATCGCCAGGGTGAGCCCCCTGAGGATCTGATTGATGATTTTCTCCAGCTGACGGCCCAGTCCCCGGGGCAATCGGCGGCATGGACTTGCCTGGCCTGGCTTCAGTTGCTCCTGGACCAGCCGAAGGAAGCACTGAAATCAGCCCGCACGGCCGTACGCCTAAACCCCCAGGATCCGCAGGCTCGGGTGAATCTGAGTGTGGCGATGCTGGAAACCGGAGCCAAAGGGGTGCGCGAGCACATCGAGATGATTCAGCGCATCACGCTCATGGCACCGGAGCTGGGAGAGGAGCTGAAGGACTCCATGTCCGATGGATTGGCCCGGCGCCCCGGCTGGTCGGCGATGGAGAAAGTGCGTGGTTGGCTGCAAGGGTGAGCCGGCTTTTGCTGATCAGCAATGGCCACGGTGAGGACCTGAGTGGAGCCCGGCTGGGGAAGGCCCTCCAGGCCCAAGGTGCGGTCGTGGAAGCGCTGCCCCTGGTGGGGCATGGAGAGGCCTACAGGCAAGCAGGCCTACCCGTGGTCGGGCCCACCCGCGACTTCAGCACAGGGGGCTTGGGCTACACGAGCCTGGCCGGACGCCTCACCGAACTCAGGCAAGGGCAGCTGGCCTATCTGCTCGGACGGCTTGGGGCCGCCTGGCGCCGACGGCGCTCCTGCGACTGGGTGGTGGTGGTGGGGGATGTGGTGCCCCTGCTGGCTGCCTGGCTGACCGGAAAGCCTCTGGCGGTGTATCTGGTGGCCTATTCCAGCCATTACGAGGGCCGCCTGCGGCTGCCCTGGCCGTGTGGGTGGCTGCTCCGCCAACCCCGGGTGCGGCTTCTCTGGAGCCGCGACGCCCTCACGGCAGCGGATCTGACCCAGCAGCTGGGGCGCCCCGTGCACTTTGTGGGCAACCCCTTCCAGGAGGGGGCAGGGGCACGGGTGTCCCTCTCCCACAAGGCCGACGTGGGCTCCGTGCTGGGCCTGCTGCCGGGGAGTCGGCTACCGGAGGCCCGCTCCAACCTGCTGCTGATGCTGGAGGTGTTGCGCCAGTTGCCCCACCCATGGCCGGCCCGCCTTCAGATCCTGGCAGCCCTGGTGCCCAGCCTGAGGGCCGATGAGATCGGGCGGGCGGCGGCCGCAAGAGGCTGGAGCCTGGAGCCCCCCACGGCGGAGGGGGCCAGGCCTGTGCTCCTCTGCGGAGCCCTGCGGGTGGAGCTGGTGGTGGATCGCTTCTGGGGGGTGCTCCACAGCAGCGATCTGCTGCTGGCCATGGCTGGTACGGCAGCGGAGCAGGCTGTGGGGCTCGGCAAACCCGTGCTCCAGCTGGCAGGAGCAGGACCCCAGTTCACGGAGGGCTTTGCCGAGGCGCAACGCCGTTTGCTGGGACCGGCGGTGAGCTGCGCCCCGGGCCCTGTCGGTTCAGCCACCACGCTGAAAGCCACGGCGGAGATGGCCGCCGCCCAGCTGGCCCGTCTGGCCGATCCCGTCGCGGGGCCAACGTGGCGAGCGCAGATGGGACGGGTGGCCCTGGAGCGCCTCGGAGAGCCGGGGGGCACGGCCCGCATGGTGGAAGCTTTGATGGCCAAACTGGAACCTCTCAGCCCTCCCTCCCATGCCACCCCGTCCCGCTGAGTCCCCCCGCTCCTGGTTGGAGCCTTGGCAGCAGGGGCTCGACCGCCTGCTCGTGCTGGATGTGTTTCTGGTGCTGGCAGGAGCCCTGTGGTTTGGGCTCGGAGTGGCTCTTCACCTGCGGGGGGTCGAGGCGGTGTTGTCCACTTTTCAGCGGCTTTGGCCTGTGCTCTTTCAACCCGCGATTGGGGTGCTCATGCTGGGAGCCCTGGTCAGCGGGGGGCTGGGCTGGTGGAAGCGGCGAGGGCAGCCCTGACATTGGGCATGTCGTACTGGAAGCCCTGCTCGATAAGCCGCTGGGGCTTCACCTGCTGACCTTCGAGCACCACGGCGGCCCCATCACCCAGCATCACCTTGAGCACCGGGCCTGGCACGGGAATCAGGGAAGGACGGCCGAGCACCTCCCCCAGGCTTGTGGCGAAGTCCACCATCCGCACCGGCTCAGGAGCCACCGCGTTGTAGATGCCTTGGTAGCCCGGATCCTCAAGGGCGGTGGCCACCAGACGGCAAAGGTCGTGGCGATGGATCCAGCTCATCCATTGCTGGCCCGATCCGACGGGCCCCCCGAAGCCAGCTCGGAACACCGGCAGCATTTTCCCGAGGGCTCCCCCATCGGGGCCCAGCACGATGCCCAGGCGCAGCACAACCACGCGGCAGGCATTTGCTGCGGCCAGGGCTGCGGCTTCCCAGTCCTGGCAGAGCTGGCCAAGAAAATCACTGGCCACCGGGCTGGATTCCACAAACGTGGCCTCCTCACTGGAGCCGTACACCCCCACCGCCGAGGCACTCACCAGCACCTGGGGAGGCGTAGGGAGCTGGGCGATCGCCTTCACAAGGGCCGTGGTGGTCAGCAAGCGGCTGTCGCGCAGCAGCTGCCGTTGGGCCTCGCTCCAGCGGCGTTCCGCGATGGGTTCCCCGACCAGATTGACAACACCCTCCGAGGACGCAAGAGCCCCCTGAAGGTCGGCCGACTCCCAGCTGGCAAGGTCGGCTGGGTCGAGCTGCAAACAGCGCAGACGATCGCCCTCCAGGCGGGGAAATGGTTGGCTCTGCCGACTCACCAGCGTGAGGTCGTGGCCGAGCTCCAACAGGAAAGGCACCAGTTCGCGCCCCACAAATCCGGAACAACCCAGCAGCAGCAAGCGCATGCCCGTCTCTCGATCTGCGGCCCGAGGCTAGTGGCTGGTCGGACCAGCGGGGGCCAGCCCACCGCCGCTCAGGAGACTTAGGGTACCTGCGATCCTGCCGCCTGCCATGGCCGATCCAGCCCCCCAGCCCAGCACCCCACCCTCGACCGCTGCAACCCCAGCCGCGCCTGACAAGACAGCGGACCTGAAAAAAGGAGCCTTGGTTCGCCTGAATCTTCAGGCCTACCAAGGCAGCCTGGAAGCTTCCGCCAGTGATCCCGTGCCGCCCTCCTATGTGGTGGAGGGGCCTGGGGAAATCCTGGCCGTGAAGGGCGACTTTGCCCAGATTCGCTGGCGGCGCCCCGTGCCCGACGTGTGGCTGCGCCTGGACCAGCTGCTGAGTTATGGGGGGTGAAGGGGGGGGCCTAGTTCTCCAGACGCCGACGCTCCTGGTGTAGGTGATCCCGTTGCCGTTTGGCTTCCCGCAACATCTCCCGGCCATCCCGTAGATAATCATCCACGTAGCCCAGGGTGTAACGCTCAAGTTCCATCAAGGCATCCTGCACCTGTCTGAGGCAGTGGTAGAGGTTGAGGCTGAACCCCTTGGCCACCACAGGGCAGGCCTTGGATCGATAAAGCTGCTCTGCCTTGTCCATCCGGGCCTGACTGTCCTGAAGGAAGCCGCTGAAGGCCTCCATCAGCGCATCGTCGTAGGGGTCGGCCGCAAGGGCACGCAACTGGGCGGCAAAGGGATTGATGACCTGGCCCAGCCACCGGTCAATGGGCCCATACACCTGCTGCAACCAGTCCTGAAGGAGCCCATCGCCATGGCGGCTGGATCGGGATCGGGCCGAGGGACTGGACGGAGACGAGCAATCAGCCGGGGAGGGGCCACGGGTGTGGCACTGCTCTGCGTCATACCGCCGGCGACGGTCCCGATCCCCGAGGACCTCCCAGGCCGCATTCAGGGCAAGGATGGTGTGTTCATCTCCTCCGGCATCAGGATGGTGACGTTTCACCAGAGCCCGATAGGCGGCCTTGATCTCCGCGGCCGAGGCCACAGGGCTCACTCCCAACACGGCATAGAAGTCGGCGGTCCGCTGGCCTGCCAAAGGAGGGTCTGGGTGAGTGTTCCCATCCTCCTGCGGCGGCAGGCCCAAAAAAAAGCCCCCTTGCGGGGGCTGATGGTTGTGTGTGAGGAAGGCAGGGATCAGAAGCGGAACGTGGTCTGCACCAGGCCGCCGAACACCCCGAAGGTGTTGGAACGATTCACCGTGCCGTCGAGGTTGAGGGTGTTGGTGAGGGCGCCCAAGGGACGGCTCAGCCAGAACAGAGCAGGGGTGACGCTGATGTTGTCCGTCACCTGGAACTTGTACCACCACTCCCAGGCATAGTTGCCGTCGTTCACGAAGGTGCTCAGGTCCTTGTTGCTCCCTTTGCTGAGGCTGGTGGCAAACGTGGGTTGGCCCACAGCCATACCGAGGGAATTCCCACCCCAGATCACGTCATTCCACTGCAGGCCGACGTACCAGCTTTGGGATTCGGTGACGTAGGGGAGAGCGAAGTCGAGTCCGTTCGTTCTCACTTCATTGTTGGAGAGGGAGTTGAGGCCCCAGCCCAAACTAATCGAGGGAATCAACCCGGCGCTCGCAGGCTGCAGATAGCCACTCAGAGCCACACTGTTGGATTCACCATTCGCCAGGAACCAGCTATTGGAGGCAACAAAATTGGTGCCCCGACGGAAGTTGGAACCTCGCTGGCCGTAGCGATAACCGGCTGCCACACCCCAGAGTTTTGAGTTCCATCCCAACTGGGCAAGGAAACTACCCCGGGAACAATCGTTACCAATACCGCCTTCAAGGGCATTACAGGCAAAGTAGTTATCATCGTTGTTTGTGAATCCCGAATCCCCGTTCGGAGCCACATAGCTGGCCGTTGCGCTGAATTTACCCCCCCAGAGCTTGTAGGGAGTTTTCCAGATCAGGCCACCGCCGGCACCGGTGGCCTTGTTGTAAACGCCAGGAGCACCGTGGAGGGAGAAATAATCAAGAATGCGATCACCCTTAGCACTGCCATATACCCCTGGAGTGGCCCCCAGGAATTCCGTATTCCTATACTTGGCGCCGATGATGGCCTCAAACTGGTTGCCAATCGGGAAGCGATAGTAAAGACGGTCGATGCCCACAACATCGGAGCAATTGCGGTTGTCTCCGCAACTGGCACTGCCGAAACCATTGGAGGCCACATCCAGCGCCGTCAGGTTCACCCCATTGCCATTGAAGGCATTGCTGAAGTTGCCGGTGCGCAGGCGGGTATAGAGCTGATCTTTGCCTGTGAAGCTCGTGATGAGGTTCAGGCGCAGGTCGTAGTTGAAGGAGGTGGCCCCATAGAGGCTGTCGTATTTCGCAGCCGCATCGCGCGTGCCCAGGTTGGCCGGGGCTGGTGGGGCAAACACGCCGGCACCAGAGCGATCGCCGCTGGCATTCACAGCGCCCAACACAAAGGTGGCCTGGCCTTGGAGCTTGGTGGTGGTGGAGAACTGATTGGCCTCCAGCTCACCCACTTTGGCTTCCAGCCCATCCACCCGGCCGCGGAGCACGGCGAGCTCTTTCTCGAATTCCTTCATGAGCTTCTTCAGCTCATCCGTGATCTCGGTGATGCGATCCAGGCAGGCGTTGAGCAGGGCGGCTGCTTCGTAACGCGTCATGGACCGCTGACCGCGGTAGGTGCCGTCGGGATAACCCGCCACGCAGCCGTAGGTTTCGATCAGGTTGGAGAGGGCCTGATAGGCCCAGTCCGTAGGCTGAACATCACTGAACTGGTTGATGCTGGTGACCTGATCCTTACCGGCGTACTTTTTGACGTCCGAAAGGTCGATTCCGGACGCATGGCCCGCGAAGGGGGCCAGCAGCCCCAAAGCGGCAGGCGCCACCAGCAATTGCTGGAAGAGTTTCATTTGGTCCTCACACCAAAAAAGAGGAATCTCCCAAAGGGAGATGGCGCGATTTTAAAGAGTGCAGCCCATACACTCAGGCGCAGCGACTACCAGCAGATGTAGCACAGATCACATGGACGATCCTTGGATTGGATGGACTGAATTCAGATCAAAAGCGAAAGGTGGTTTTTACGAGAGCGCCAAAGTTGCTAAGGGATCCCCCTTCATTTTTCTGAAGCTGGCCGAGGGGAGCGCTTAAGTAGTAAATCGCAGGGGTGATCGTGATGGAATCGCGGAGTCGAATTTTGTACCACCATTCCCAGGCGTAATTGCCGTCATTCGGAATGCGGAGGTTGGGATCGTCGGGGATCGCCGTGTCGAGTCGGGTCATGAAGGTGGGTTGCCCCACGGCCATGCCAAAGGCATGGCCCTTGGCCAACACATCAGACCACTGCAACCCCACATACCAGGACTGGCTGCTTGCCCCATCAATCCAGCTGAACAGAACCCCACCATCCTCCAACCGGTAGCCGCTGATGCCCCAACCGGCGCTGATGGAGGGCAAAAGGGCGCTGAGGAAGGGCGACCAATATCCACTGATCCCGACCGAGCTGGCGTGATTGGAAAAGGAGGAGGCCGCTACTGCAAGGGGCGTTCCATTGCCGCCATAGAGGCCGGCTCCGCCCTGGGCATAGCTGTAGGCCAGGGCCAGACCAAAGCTCTCTCCCCCGTAGGCGATCTGCCCCGTGAAAGTGGATTGGGAGCAACTGGTGGCGATGCCCCCACTGTTGTCATCACAGGATTCCCCAAATGAGGTGCCCAGACCTGGTGAGCCCTCGTCGCCATTGAGGGAGACATAGCTGGCACTCAGGCTGAAGCCTCCGTTCTTCCACCACACCCCGGCCCCCGCGCCAAGGCTCTTGTTGTAAGCACCCGGGGCTCCTGCATAGGTGAACACATCAAGAGCGGTGTCCGCCGGATAGGCACTCGGCCACATTGGAAGCATGTCGTCCTGACGGACCCGACCGCCAATGGTGGCGGTGAACCCAGCACCGATGGGGAATTGGTAAAACAGACGGTTGATGGACACCACATCGCCACAATCCGCCCGGCCGCAGATTTCCTCATAGGCAATCTCCAGAGCATTGAGACCGATGGGATTGTTGGTACCAAACCAGGGGCTGTTCCCGAAGTTTCCGGCACGCAGGCGAGCGCGCAGAAGATCCTTCCCGGTGAAACTCGTGTCGAGATACAGGCTCAGGTCGTAGGCAAAGGCCGTTGCGGCATCCAGGGCCCGGGCGGTGTTGGCGTATTGAACGGTGTTGGGGGTAAAGGGGAGCCCGCCAATACCAAGGAGAATGAGCGAATCGAAGAGATCGGGCTGGGCATCGCCCGCAAAGCTGTTGGACCCCACCACAAAGGTGGCCACGCCCCTGAGCCGAGTGGTCGTGGAAAACGAAAGGGCTTCCAGTTCACCGACGCGCGCTTCAAGACCATCCACCCGGCCGCGGAGCACGGCGAGTTCCCTCTCGAATTCCTTCAGGAGCTTCCTGAGCTCATCAGTGGTCTCGCTGATGCGATCCAGACAGGCATTCAGAAGGGCAGCCGCTTCGTAGCGGGTCATGGCCCGCTGACCGTGGAAGTTGCCATCGGGATAACCCGCCACGCAGCCGTAGGTCTGGATCAGATCCGAGAGCGCCTGGTAGGCCCAGTCGGAAGGCCCCACCTCACTGAACTGGTTGACGCTGCTGACCTGATCTGAGCTGGCGTAGTGCCTGACGGCGGCCAGATTCCAATCGGCCGCCTGGCTAGCGAGGGGAGCGAGCAGGCCCAGGGCTGGGAGCAACAGCAGACGTTGCTGACAGCGTTTCATTCGATCCTCAGCAACCGACCCTATCAGTGGGAAATGTAACGGCCCTTCCCAACAAAAAAAAGCCGGCTGCAAAAGCAACCGGCTTGGATTCAGAGGAGGGATTCTGTTAAATCAGAAACGGAAGGTGGTCTTCACGAGGCCACCGAAGTTGCTGAGGGAATCACCGTCATCCTTTTGCAGCTGACCCAGGGGGGCGCTGAGGTAGTACAGGGCTGGGGTCACGCTGATGTTGTCGGTGACCTGGAACTTGTACCACCATTCCCAGGCGTAGTTGCCGTCGTTGGGAGTCTTGCTGTCGAGGGCGTCGTCAAGAACCCCATTTCTGAGGCTCGTGATGAAGGTGGGCTGACCCACGGCCATGCCGAAGGCATTCCCTTTCCAGAACACATCGGCCCACTGCAGACCGACATACCAGGATTGGCTGCGAGCACCATCGATCCAGGTGTCGTCGACTGCACCATCCAGGCTGTAGCCACTGATGCCCCAACCCGCGCTGATGGAGGGGAACAGACCACCCGAGAAGGGAGACCAGTAACCGCTCACACCAACGGAGTTGGTGTTGTCAGCCGTTCCGGAAGCATAAACAGCCAGAGGAGTGCCGTTGCCTCCATAGATTCCAGCGCCGTTCTGGGAGTAGCTGTAGGCCACAGCCAGACCGAAGTTGCTGCCGCCGTAGGCCACCTGACCAGTGAAGGTGGATGAGGAGCAGGCATTCCCGATACCACCGGAGTTAGGACCACACAGCTGATCCTCAGCGAAGGGCACGTCGATTCCGGGGGAAGACGCATCACCGTTGGAGCTCACGTAGCTGGCGCTCAGGCTGAAGCCACCGGCCTTCCACCACAGACCACCACCAGCACCCAGGTTCAGGTTGTAGGTGCCGGGAGCACCTGCGTAGGTGAAGATGTCGAGAACTGTGTCAGCGGGGTAGGCACTGGGCCACATGGCCAGCATGTCGTCCTGACGGACGCGACCACCGATGGTGGCGGTGAAGCTGCTGCCGATAGGGAACTGGTAGAAGAGGCGGTTGACAGCAACCACGTCGCCGCAATCCACTCCAGTGCCGCAACCTTCTTCAAAAGCAATCTCCATG